>CANIFK010000340.1 GCA_947466555.1 Acidobacteriota bacterium
ACGGCGTCCGGCAACGGAAGCAAAAATAATCGGCCGACATCGCTTCCGGCTTCGCCAGGCAACTCTCACAATACGGAAGCCGTCCGGCGTGCCGAAGCACGTCGCCACACAGTAAACACTCACCCGGTATCACCAGGTTAAGGACAGACGCGCCAATGTGCCCGGCTGCGTCGCGGAGGGTGCTCGAAAGCGTTGGGGATTGCCCTATCGGGAAGATCCACCTCCAATGACAAGAGTGTACACTAACCACCACCCCTTTTTGGTGAAGGGATACAATGGCCGTTTATGCTTACTCGCCGTACGTTCCTGCAAGCCGCCGCGCCCGCACTTGCCTCTGCCGCCGGGAAACCCCTCAACGTCATCCTCATGTACGCCGACGACCTCGGCTGGGGTGACCTCGGCTGCTACGGTTCCCCGCTCTCCACCCCGAATCTGGATCAGGCCGCCCGCGAAGGCACCCGCTTCACCCACTGCCTCTCCGCCAACCCCGTCTGCTCTCCCTCCCGCGCCGCCCTCCTCACCGGCCGCTACCCCACCCGCGTCGGCGTTCCCGTCGTCCTTTTCCCTGCCGACCGGACCGGCCTCGCCGTTGGCGAACTCACGCTCGCCAACCTCCTCAAAACCGCCGGCTACAAAACCCAGTGCGTCGGCAAATGGCACCTCGGCCATACCGCGCCGAATCTCCCCACCTACAAGGGGTTCGACCACTACTTCGGCATCCCCTACTCCAATGACATGACGCCCCGTTGGCTCATGGACGACGAAAAAGTAGTGGAAGAAAACGCGACGCTCGAAACCCTCACCCCGCGCTATACCGAACGCGCCGTCAAGTTCATCGAGGAAAACAAGGCCTCCCCGTTCTTCCTCTACTTCCCCCACACCTATCCCCACATCCCCCTTGGCGCCAGCAAAGCCTTCCGCGGCAAAAGCCCCTACGGCATCTACGGCGACGTGGTCAGCGAGCTCGATTGGTCCGTCGGCGAACTGATGAAGACGCTCAAAAAACATGGCCTCGACAAGAACACACTCTTCATCTTCTCCAGCGACAACGGCCCCTGGTACCAGGGCAGCCCCGGAAAACTCCGCGGTCGAAAAGGCATGACGTGGGAGGGCGGCATCCGTGTACCTCTCATCATGTGGCGTCCCGGCGTTGTTGCCAAAGGACGCGTCTGCCATTCGCTCGTATCAACGATGGACGTCGTCCCCACCGTCTGCGCCATGACCGGCGCCGCCAAACCGAAACTCCCCATCGATGGCATCGACATCACCCCGCTCCTCACCGGCGCTAAGTCCGAACTCGACCGCGAAGTCATTCTCTATTTCGACAACATCAACGTCCAGTGCGCTCGCCAGGGGAAATGGAAGGTCCATTTCAGCCGCTACAACAGCGTGACCTACAGCCCCGCCCCCGCCGCCGGCCGCAAGAACATTCGCCTCAAAAACCCCGAGCTCTACGACCTCACCGCCGACCCCGACGAGTCCTTCGACGTTGCCGCCGAAAACCCCGACGTGCTCAAACGAATCATCGCGCGTGTCGACGAACTGATAAAAACCTTCCCCGAACACATCCAAAAGCAGTACGAATCGCAAAAAAATGGTGCACTTAGCCCCAGTCCCGCTGGCGCCGTGTCCCGCTAATCCTGGAGAATGAACAAATGAAAATCTTCGCAGTCCTCGCCCTCTCGGCCCTCGCCGTCTGTGCCGCCGAAAAGGGTTTCACGGAACTCTTCGACGGCAAGACCACCAACGGCTGGCAACTCATCAAAGGCCACGGCCCCGGCTACGTCGTCAAAGACGGCATCCTCGTTTGCCCCAAGGAAGGTGGCGGCAATCTCTTCACCGCCAAGGAGTACAAGGACTTCGTCTTCCGCTTTGAATTCAAGCTCTCTCCCGGCGGCAACAACGGTGTCGGCATCCGCGCCCCACTCGAAGGCGACGCCGCCTACCAGGGCATGGAAATCCAGATCCTCGATCACGACCACGCCATGTACAAAGGCAAGATCAAGCCCTCCCAGCACCACGGCAGTGTCTATGACGTGATCGCCGCCAAGGCCGATGCGCTGAAGCCCGTCGGCGAATGGAACGTCGAAGAGATCCACGTCAAGGGCAACAAGGTGAAGGTCACGCTCAACGGCAAGGTCATCACCGACGCCGATCTCTCCACCGTCACCGACGAAGCCGTCCACAAGAAGCACCCCGGCCTGAAGCGCGCCCAGGGCCACATCGGCTTCCTCGGCCACGGCTCCCACGTCGAATTCCGCAACATCCGCGTCAAGGAACTCTAACGCGTTGGCGCCGCCGAACCCGGCCGTGTCGTGCCGCTCAGCGTCACCACGTCCGGGTCCGCCGCGGCCGGAAAAACCACTTCCATAAAGCCGATATTCATCTCCTCCCAGCTCTGGTCGCCCCACCGCACCGTCTGGCCAGGATCGGGGTTGAACCGGTTGTTCGGAGAGTTGTCAAAATGCGCCAGGCACTCGAGCACCGTGCCCTTTGGCAAGGACTTCGGCTGGGCCAGGAAATAGGTGGTCTGCCAGTTGAAGTCGTACTTCGGCACGTCGATCAGATTCTCTACGCGCCCATCCGGATACCGCGCCGTAATGCGGTAGGACTTGCCCCGCAAGTGCATGTGCGGCTGCATGGAAAGCAGCGTTAAATCGCGTTGCAACGTCGCGCCGGTGGACGACGGGAAGTTACCGTCTCCCGGCGGAATCGCAAAAGCGGAATCGGCAGGCGTAATCGTCAACACGCGCTCTTTCGGCGCCGATTTCGCAAAGTAAATACCCAGTTCTGACTCATCACTTAGCGCCTTCCCATTCGCCGTATAGTGCATTTCAAACACAATATCGGCGCCCTTCGGCAGGAGCTTGGCGCGCCCCTCGCCCCACGGAATCGGACGGTACCCAGGCTCGTAGCCCAGCAACAATTCTCGCCGGTCGGCCTCCCGCTCGTCCGGCCGCCGCGCCCCGCGCGAAGCCTTGGACGCCACGAAGAACTGGCCCGCCGGCGCATCGGCCACGTAACTCGAACCCTTCGGCCGCACAAACGCATTGATGTGGTGGACCACCGAGCGCTGGTCGATCTTCCACTCCGCCGCCGCCATCCATTTGGCTTCCGGCAAATCTGTCGGGGTCACCAGGAACGTGTACTGAATCGTGCCCGAAGCCGGAATCGGCATCTTTGGAACACGGACAATCAAGTCCGGTTTCCCGAGTTGCCATCCACCTGCAGGCGTAGCGGAAACGGTGGCAGCACCCGGCTTGCCTTCGGGTGCTCCGGCGTCCACCCAATCGAGCAGAGTTTTCTTCTCGGCTGCGGTCAGCGACCGGTCGTTGTGAAAGGCAACGCTCTTCGCCGAATCGGCGTGCCAGGGAGGCATCGTCCCCTTGGCCACCGCCTGGCGAATCGACTTCGCCCACGGCCGAACCTCCGCGAACGAACCGAACTGCATCGGCCCGATTTCACCGGTCCGGTGGCAACCCACACACCGGCGCTCGAGAATCGGCCGCACCTCGCCGTGATAGGAAGGAGCCGCCCCCACCGTCGTCATCGCAACCAATCCCAGCCATATTCTCCGCATCGCAATATTCTCCCAAAATTAGGACCAGTAACTGGGCCTGTCTTTCTGAAGGGTGTTTTTCATGGCTATTGCATCGTGCGGAGAACCTGCAGGGCCTGTTCGGCTTGGGCGAAGAATTGGCCGCGTTCGGCGTCGTTGGCAAAAGGGAGATTGGCGGATTTGTAATGGGCAATCTCGGCTTGCCATCGGGCGGCTAACTTGGAGCGGGTGGCGGGGTCGGGCTTGGGGTTGCCGACGTAGAGGGGGTTGGTGTGGCCCTGCACTTGCGGTTCGCCATCCACCTTCTTCAACGCGGCGCGGGCGGCGTACCAGGCTTCGGTGGCGGGGGCTTTCACGGTTAGTGATTTCCCGTTTTTAGCGGTGGCGATGACTTCGCCGTTGCGGACGAGTTCCATCGTTTCCATATCCTGATGGAACGTCGCCGTGGCAGTGATTTCGTTGCCGTTTTTGGTGATTTCGACGAGCGGGCCATTGGAGACAGTCACCTCTCCTTTGGCGACAGCGGCGGCCCAGGCGGTATAGGCGGATTGGCCGGGTTGCGCCTTTACGAGCGTACGTTCGGGTCCGAGGAGGGGGATGTGTTTGGGCCACGGGAGGAAGCGGCCGAGGGGGACCGGGAAATCACTGCCGGCGATGCCGGTGACACGGAAGCCGGCGTTGAGGAGTTCGTACCACTCCTCCGTCCAGAGCTTGCCGAATTGGAAGACTTCGAGGAACTGGATATTCTTGAGGGCCAGGTCCATGAGGAGCGTCGAGTGGGCCATGGAGCCGTGGAAGTGAGCGTAGCCGGTGAGGGCGCCGGCGGCCTTTCCCTTTTTGAAAATTTCGGCGGGCCAGGGGGCGGCGGCAGGTTCGTTGGCGTACATGGCGCCGACGCTCAACGGGCGGACGATTTGATTGCCACCGAGGAGTTCGACGTGGCCGTAGTATTCACTGCGGGACTCCTGGCCGGAGCGGATGGAGTACGCCTTGGCTTTAGCTTCGCCGGCGGGGCCAAAGGCGTATTGGGGAGCGGCGTCGATTTGGCGTTGGAGTTGGAGGAAGTTGGCGACGTTGAGATCTTCGGCTTCGAGCCACTGGAGGAACGTCTGGTTTTCGGCGACGGTGCGGGGGAGATGGATGTGATCGTCACCGGAAAGCCAGTTTTTGGTGGATTCGTTCCAGCGGGTGAGGGTCAGGTTGATGGGTTTGGTTTCGCCGGGTTTGAGGATGAAGGACTGGGTGATGGGGGTGAAGAAGAGGCCGCGGTAGGCTTCGATTTTGTACTCGCCGGGTGGGAGGTCGAAGGTGGCGGTTTTCGAGAGCAGGTAAAAGTGGGATTGGTCGTTGGCGGCGACTTCGAGAGTTTGCGGATTGGGGGTGCGGCGCCAGAGAGTGTCGCGATAGAAGAGATCGACTTTGATGGGCAGGATGGCGTCGACGGGGAAGAGGCGGAAGGGGGTTTGGGATTTCTGGAGGTAGATGCGCGTGGGGTAGTTGGAGGTGAGCTGGATATGGGAGAGGTTTTGGGTCTGGCGGAGTTGGGCGAGGGCGAGTGTGACGGTGAGGGCGAGGAACATCCAGAGGCGCGGCATTTTCAGGGAGTGTATCAGTTGGGGACTACGAGGGGGACGGGGTTGGCGGCGTTGCCATCGATTGTGAGTTGGAGGACGGGGGCGGCGGGAAGATTTTGGGGCAGGCGGAGGTTGATTTGATCGAGGCCGGGGTATTGATTTTGGGGGCCGGCGTAGAGGATTTCGACGGGTTGGGCGTTGACGGTGGCGGTGATGGTTTCGTGGGCGCGGAGGCCGGTGCCGTAGAGGGTGACGATGCCGCCGGGGGTGGCGGGTTGGGGTCCATTGACGAAGATGCCGGGAGCGGTCTTGACGAGTTGCATGGCGGCGCTGGATTGGGTTTGGCCGTTGCGTGTCACACGGAGAATGGCGGGGCCGGTGAGGGCACCTTCGGGGATCTGGAAGTTGATTTGGGTGTCGTTGGCGAAGGACTGGGAGATGGGGTGGGCGCGGTTGGCAGAGTCGAACAGAGTGAGTTGGGTGTTGGCGAGGTTGGCGCCGAAGAGGGTGGCGATGGAGGCGGGGGCGAGGGTGATGGGTTGGTAGCTGGCGGCGTTGGTGGCAACGGGGGCGGCGGCCAATGCTTCGGCGGATTGGCGGATGGCGGTGCAGGAATCGGCGTGTTGGGGGCAGTAGAGCTGGTAGCCCTCGGAGTCGGTTTTGGCGTCGTTGATGAGGTGCCAGAGCATGACACCGGAGGAGGCCTGGTCGTTGGTGGCGGTTTGGAGCCAACGCTGAAAGATGGCGGCGCGGACGGGATCGGCGCCGGTTTTGCCGTATTCGCCGAGGTAGGCGACTTTGCCGTTTTGCCGGGCAATTTCCTCGTGGCGGCGGATGTAGAGGACGGTATCGGCATCGTCGTTCATGCGCCAGTTGGTGGGGTAGAGGTGGTAGCTGAGGAGATCGAGTTCGGGGATCTGGGCGAGACGGTGGAAGCTGCAGCCATCGGAGCCGGCGACGGTGTAGCGATTGGAGATGCCGGGGTAGAGGGACGGGTCGTCATCGAAGCCTTCGCCGCCGTCGGCGATGAGGTGATTGGCGTCGAG
>CANIFK010000341.1 GCA_947466555.1 Acidobacteriota bacterium
CCCCGAACTCCTCGATTGGCTCTCCCACGAATTCATCGAATCCGGCTGGAGCGTCAAGGCCATGCACCGCCTCATCATGAACTCGGCCACCTACCGCCAGACCTCCGAAAACCCTGCCGCCGCCAAGGATGCGGAGAACAAACTCATCTCCCGCTTCCCCCGCCGCCGCCTGCAGGCCGAAGAGATCCGCGACGGCATTCTCTACCTGAGCAACCGCCTCAATCCCGAACAGGGCGGCCCAAGCGTCTTCCCTGCCCTCCCCGCCGACCTCGCCGACTTCGCCCGCTACGGCCGCGGCGGCGGCGCCATGTGGGAGACCAACGATTCCGAAGCCGACATGCGCCGCCGCAGCATCTACACCTTCCAACGCCGCTCCATGCCGCTGCCCATGATGGCCGCCTTCGACGCTCCCGTCTTCAGCGAATCCTGCGACCGCCGCAGCGCCACCACCACCCCGCTCCAAGCCCTCTCGCTCATGAATGGCAACCTCATTCACGAGGAGTCGCAACACCTCGCCGCGCTCATCGCCAAAGAAGCCGGCGACGCCAAACCATCCCAAATCCGCACCGCCTTCCAGCGCATCCTGCACCGCGCGCCCACCCCGGAAGAGACGGACCGTTTCGCCAGCTTCCCCGGCTCACTCGACGCCCTCTGCCGCGTCCTTCTCAATTCGAACGAATTTCTGTTTGTGGAGTAATCGCATGTCTAACGGATCCCGTCGCAACTTTCTGAACAACTCCTGGATAGGTCTCGGAGGCCTCGCCCTCCAGGACATGCTCTCCGCCGCCGACGCGCCGCTCGCCCTCAAGCCGGCCCACATCCCCGCCAAAGCCAAGCGCTGCATCTTCCTGTTCATGGAAGGCGGCGTCAGCCAGATGGATCTGTTCGATTACAAACCGGCCCTCGTCAAACTGGCCGGCAAACAGATGCCCAAGGCCGAAGGCACCGTCGGCGAAATCGCCACCTTCTCCGCCGCGCCCAACCGCGTCATCCCGCCTGTGGCGCCCATGCGCCAACACGGCCAATCCGGCCGCTACATTACAGACCTGATGCCCCACCTCGCCAAACAGGTCGATGAACTCGCCTTCGTCCACGGCATCAAGGTCGACAACAACAACCACGGCCCCGCCGTCTACCACACCCTCACAGGCAACCAGTTCCCCGGCAGCGCCTCCATCGGCGCCTGGGTCACCTACGGCCTCGGCACGGAGAACCAGGATCTCCCCGGCTTCGTCGTTCTGGGCGACCCCCGCGGCTCCACCATCGGTGGCAACGGCGTCTGGGGCAACGGCTATCTGCCGGCAGCGTATCAAGGCACGCTCTTCCGCAACGGCGATACGCCCATCGTCGACCTCCATCGTCCCGGAACCGTCTCCGCCAAACAGCAGCGCGAAGAGCTCGATCTGTTGAAGTGGATGAACGAAAAACACAGCGCCGCGCGCAGCAACACGGGCGATCTCGACGGCCGCATCGCGACCTATGAACTCGCCTTCCGCATGCAGTCGAAGGCGCCCGAACTCGTCGACGTGAAGAGCGAATCGGAAGCCACGCGCCAGATGTACGGCCTCGACGATCCGATGACCGAAGCCTTCGGACGCCAGTGTTTATTGGCGCGCCGCATGGTCGAACGTGGCGTGCGCTACGTGCTCGCCCTGCATGGCGCCGGTGGCGATCGTTGGGACGATCACGGCGACGTCGCCGGCCGCGTCCCCAAGCATTGCAAGGAAGTGGACAAGCCCGTCGCCGGCCTGCTGGCCGATCTGAAAGCGCGCGGCCTGCTCGATGAAACCCTCGTCGTCTGGGCCTCTGAAATGGGCCGCACGCCGTTCGACAACAACCTGGTCACCGACAAGCCCGGCCGCGATCACAATCAGTACGGCCTGTGCATGTGGATGGCCGGCGGCGGCGTGAAAGCCGGGGCCACCTACGGCGAAACGGACGAACTCTCCGTCCGCGCCGCCGGCAACCCCATCCCTCTCCGCGACGTCCATGCCACGCTGTTGCGCCTCCTCGGGCTCGACCAGGACCGTCTAACGTACCTCCACGCCGGCCGCTACAAGAAGCTAACCGACATCGGCGGCAGCGTAATCAAACAGATCATCGCCTAGCGGGCAGGACAGTACGGTTTAGGGTTCCCGTCTTCGTGTTCGTCCCAGTTCTCGCAGACAACCACCCGACTGCCACGGTGAAGCTCAATACCGTGACCCTTCGGAGCTTTGTTCTCCGCGACCACGAAGAAGCGATCAACAAAAACTTCGGCGCCGCCCTTTAACTCATATTCGATCCGGCTCGCATTGCGCGCCGCAGCGTGATTCGGCGCCAGCGCGGCACTGTTAATCGCGTTCGTAATTTCTTGCGGAGTCGAAAGAGCCCCATTGGGTTGCCACGACAATCCACTCGGTGCCTGTACCACCCATACAAGGTCGAGCGAATCTCTATCCGGTCCCGGGAGGCAACTGGCTATGTTAGCGTGTACACAATCGTGTCCCGTTCCTCTGACTTTCGCCACGTGGCCGGCAACCAATCCCCCCGCCCCTGGTACTGTCTTCGGCTTTACCGTCAAATATCCCCGAAATTGGCCTGGGAAAAGACCAAAGAAGCGACGCTTTCCAGCCAGCCGAAAATGCAATTCGTCTTTTGGTTTGATCGTTACGTCACTCGGCGCGCGGCCGCCAACGAAAATCCGAACCCTGTGATCCCTCTCATGCGTATGCTGCAATAGCTGTCCCGGTTGTGCGTATGTTGGGACGGCCTTCGCCGGATCAATCAACGTATCCGCCCGGAAATACACATGCACCGAACGGCTCTCCACCTCAAGTGGCGCATCGTGAGTGGTGCTTTGTCCAAACGCCCCCACGCACGCCAGGGCTAATAACAGGCCCAATTTCTTCATTTCATCTCTCCTTTTCAAGGTATCGCCGCATCTCGGGGCGATTCAAAAACATATTCTTCAATTCGGTTGGCCAATTGGTGGTAAACATCTCCAACTCCCGTCTAGCCCGCACTCGCGCTTCCGCAGCCCCGGCGTCCTTCGCCCCCTCTAACGCCTTCAGCAATACCATCACGCAACGCAGCCGAACCAATGCCTGTGATGTGGCTCCGCCCTCCGCAAGCGTCCCGCGCGCTGTCTCCGCCGCCACCCCAAACCGTGTCTCAGCAATCTGTGCTCGCGCCAACACGCATCCCATCGCAGTGCGGTCGGTGACGTCCTCTTTCGGATTCATCTCCCGCACGGTCCGTGCGGCCAAATCCTCCGCCTCCCGCGCCCGCCCGGTCAATAGCAAAGCCTCCGTCTCCAAGCGCGGCCGCGTAATACCCACCGACTTAGGCAACTCTCGAACCAACCGCAAAGCCTCTTCCCCCCGCTCTTACGCAATCGCAAATATCGCATCCCGCTCCTGCAGTTTCTGCAACTCCGTCGTCCGATCGGCGCCCAACTCTCCAATCCGCCGCACCGCCTCGGCTCGCAATTTGCGCGCCTCCTGAAAATCCCCGCTCTGTATCCGAAGCTCCATTTCATTCAACAACAGCCGTACTAACTGCCCCTTCTGCCGCAACCGCTCATATGTCCCCCGCACCTGCGCCTGGATCGCAAACACTACCGGATACTCCCCCCGCACAATCGCCATATGCGCCACCCGCAACAATATCGGCGCCACCTCCCCCGCCCTACCCGACTTCACCACCTCCTCGTAACCCGCCCGCCCCCCCCTCCACGCCTCCTCATTCTTCCCTTCCGCAATCTGCGCATCCACCCGCACCATCCGCGCCGTCAAAACGGACTGCGGATCCCTCGTCGTCCGGTAATACTCCTCCGCCGCCCGCAAATACTCCAACGCCTCCCCGCCCCGCTTCAGCCGCACCAACACCTCCGCCACACGCAACCGCGCCGCCGCCGCCGCCCTCTGCAACCGTTCCTCTTCCGCAATCCGCAACGAAGTCAAGTAAGCCTCCAACGCCTCCTCATACTTGAATTGCGCATGATACGCATAACCGAGGTCAAAATAACTATGCGCTTGTAACTGCGAATAACCCACCCCCCGCGCCATCGCCCCCACCTTCCCCGCAATCTCCCGCGCCTCCCCAAACTTCCCGCCCCGCGCCGCCACCGTCCCCAACCGCGCCAGCGTCACCGCCTCCAAATACTCATACTTCGTCGCCCGCGCCATCTCCATCACCCCCCGCAAATCCTCCTCACTCCGCGCCAGGTCCTTCGTCAAAATCAGCGTCTCGCTCCGCCGCAACGCCACCGCCGTCAACCCCTCCAAATTCCCCCGCAAACGAAAAACCTCCTCCGCCTTCCCATACGCCTCCAACGCCCCGGCCCACTGCCGCAACCGGTGTCGCAACACGCCCAACTGCAGCCACGCCGCCGCATTCTCCGGCTCTGCCTTCACCAACCCCTCATACCGCGCAATCGCCTCGTCCACAGCACCATTCATCGCCAGCGCCTTCGCCGTATCCAGCCCCGCCCCCAACCGTGCAAACAGCTTCGCCGACTCCCCAAAATCCCGCAACACGAAATGCCGCACCGCGTCCGTCAACCCGCCCGGCTCATCCCGCAAGCCGTCGGCCCGCAACAACGCCTCCCGCGCCCGGTCCGCCATGTCCAACTCCGCCAGCGCCTGCGCCAGTCGCGCATGCGCCCCAGGAAATTGAGGATCCGCCGCCACCGCCTTCTCCAACAGCAACCGCGCCTGATACGGCGCCTCCTCATGCAGCGCAGTCACACCCCGGTCATACCACCGCTGCGCCTCTGCCGTCGGCCGATACCCGCCCGCCAACCAACGCCAAGGCAACACCGCAGCCAACACCGTCAAAACCACCACAACCGCCATCCGCTGCCAACTCCAAAACGCCCGCTTCTTCCGCGGCAACGCCGTCCGCGTCGACCCCTCCACCTCCGCCAACACCGCCCGCGCCGATTGAAACCGCGCCCCCGCGTCCTGCGCCAAACATCCCAATATTCCCCGGTCCCAACTCGCCGGCAAGCCCTCCACCAGCGAACTCGGCGGCGCCGGCGTCTCCCGCAACTTCTTCACCGCCAGCGCCATCGCCGACCCGCCCCGGAACGGCAACACCCCCGTCACCAGTTCATACAGCAAAACCCCCAACGAATACACGTCCGTGGCCGGTCCAATCTCCCCGCCCTCAATCTGCTCCGGCGCCATATACGCCGGCGTCCCCAACGCCCCACCCGTCGCCGTCAGCCCCACCGCGCTCAACGAACGTGACAACCCGAAATCCGTAATCACCACCCGCTCGCCCACCATCATCACGTTGCTGGGCTTCAAATCCCGATGCACCACCCCAGCCGCATGCGCCGCCTCCAACCCCTCCACCATCTGCCGCAAAATGCCCAGCGCCACCTCGGGCGCCAACTTCCCATCGCGCTCCAGCCGCGCCGCCAGCGTCTCCCCCTCCAGCAGTTCCATCGTCAGGAAATGCACCGTCCGCCCGCCCGGCGCCCTGTGCTGCCACAAGTCATGAATGCGGCAAACGTTCGGATGCGTCACCCGCCGCGACAGCTGAATCTCCTGCTTAAACCGTGCAAACGCCGTGTCCGTCAACGCCAATTCCGGCCGCAGCGTCTTCACCGCTACCCGCTCGTTCAGCGCCGCGTCCTCGGCTTCGTAAACCTCGCCCATCCCCCCGGCCGCGATAAACCGCACAATCCGGAACCGCTCCGCCGCCACATCGTCTTTGCGAAACGCCCGCAAATCCACGACATCTTTCACCCACTCCACCGGCGGCTGCAGCCGGTCCACTTCATTAAAACTCTCGGCGTTCAGGTTCAACAAACGCCGCGCCTCTTCAGCCACCACCCGGTCTTCCAACTCCGCCAGCGCCCTGTCCCGCTCCTCCCGCGGCGCCTCGCTCAACCGTTCAAACCAATCCTTTACCTGCTCCCATTGCGAAGGACTCATGCAAACGCGGAGCCCCGAATTTCACCCTCCAGCCACGCCCGCGCCACCGCCCAATCCCGCTTCACGGTCTTCTCGGAAATCGCCATCACCTCCGCCGTCTGCTCTACCGTCAGCCCCGCAAAAAAGCGCAGTTCCACCACCCGCGCCTGCCTGGCGTCCAACGACGCCAGCCGCGTCAACGCCCGGTCCAGATCCAGCATCCGGCCCGACTCCGTATTCTCCACCGCCGCAATATTC
>CANIFK010000342.1 GCA_947466555.1 Acidobacteriota bacterium
AACGCCTCAATCACAATCCAAGTGTGCTCCGTATCGTCCGAAGTCATCCCCTGGCCAAAGAACCACTGATGCCCGCAAACACCAACCGGAATCCGCCGCCGCGGCAGACCCTCGTAGGGCAACCCCATGGAATCCCCAACCGCTGTCCCCAGTAAACAACCCAACACCGCGTCCGTCATCAACAAACAAGACGCCGCGAAATCCGAAAACGCCGAGTCTATTCCGCCGCCGCCCGTGCCAACCGATCACGAATCCCGTCCCAATCGCCCCCCAACGGAACCGGCTCCACCACAATCTCCTTCACACCCAACGCGTCCGCCCGATGCAAAGTATCGTAAAGCATCGCCCCATACCGGTCCGGATCCTTCGGCATGCGAACAGAAAACTCAGACTCCCGCGCCACCGCCCACCATAAATAGGCGGACCCCTTCGCCTCCTCCGGACTTCCCAACCGCAACCGAGCCTTCGGGGAATAATGCTTCGAATGCTGACCCGGCGCCGCATGCGCCTCCCCATCGGAAACCGGCCCAACCACCTCCACCGGGCCAATCAAAGCCTCAATCTGCTCCCGGCTCACCATCCCCGGCCGCAGCAAAATCGCCCGTCCTGCAACCAAAGACAAAACAGTCGACTCAATCCCCACGCGGCAAGGGCCCCCGTCCAAAACCATATCAACCGCCGGCCCCAACCCCTTCCGAACCTGGTCCGCCGTCACCGGGGACAACTCCGTAAACCGGTTCGCACTCGGCCCTGCTAACGGCATTCGCGATTTCCGAATCAACGCGAGCGCCAAAGGATGCGCGGGCATCCGAACCCCCACTGTCCCCAATCCAGCCGTCACCTCATTGGGAACCCGCTTGGCCTTCGGCAAAACCAGTGTCAACGGCCCCGGCCAATACCGCGCGGCCAACTTCTCCGCCGCCTCCGGCCACTCCGCCACCACCCGCTTCGCCATCGCAACACTCGATACATGCACAATCAACGGACTCGTCGCCGGCCGTCCCTTGGCTTCATAGATGCGACGAACTGCCCCGGCGTCCAGCGCGTTCGCGCCTAACCCGTAAACAGTCTCCGTGGGAAAACCCACCAGGCGGCCAGCTTTCAAAAGGATGACCGCCTGGTCCAAATCCAAATTAGTCGTCAAGGTCTTTATCATCACCGGCCGTTTTACCGGTCTTTTTGAACACAAGGAAGGCGTGCATCAGCCCGCCCAAATCACCATCCAACACACGGTCCACATCGCCAATCGACATCTTGGTCCGATGATCCTTCACCATCCGGTACGGCGCCAAGACATAACTGCGGATTTGGCTGCCGAAGTTGATCTCCATCTTAGAGTCTTCCAGCTTCTTTTCCGCCGCCCGCCGCTTGTTCATCTCGTACTCGAACAGCTTCGCGCGCATTTGCTTCATCGCCGTCGCCCGGTTCTTGTGCTGCGAACGCTCACTCTGGCACTGCACCACCAATCCCGTTGGAAGATGCGTAAACCGCACAGCCGATTCCGTCCGGTTCACGTGCTGTCCGCCGGCGCCGCTCGCGCGGAAAACGTCGATCTTCAATTCGTCCGGCTTGATGTCGATATTCACATCGTCATCAATCATCGGAATCACGAACACCGACGCAAACGAAGTATGCCGCCGCGCGGCCGAGTCAAATGGCGAAATCCGCACCAAACGGTGCACGCCGATCTCGCTCTGCAACAACCCGTAGGCGTTCTCGCCGTTCACTTCCACCGTCGCCGACTTAATCCCGGCGCCGTCACCTTCCAGCCGGTCCGTGATCTCCGCCTGGTAGTTATTCCGCTCACACCACCGCAAAAACATCCGCAGCAGCATCTCGGCCCAGTCCTGGCTCTCGGTCCCTCCGGCACCCGGATGGATCGTCAGGATCGCCGACTTCGAATCGTTTTCCCCGGACAACAACATGCCCGTTTCCAACTCTTCCAACCGCGCCGTCAGCTTCGCCAACCCGCCAACGATCTCCGCCTCCACCGCCTCGCCCTCGCGCATCAGCTCGAAGAACGTGTCCAGATCCTCGGTCATGCCGCTTACTTCGGCGTCATCGGCGATGCCCTTCTCCAACCGCTTCCGATCCTGCATCAGCTTCTGGCTGCGCTCGGAATCGTTCCAAAAATCCGGGGAAGAGATCAGATCTTCCGTTTTAGATAGCTCCAGCCGCTTCTTTGACGCGTCAAAGATAGCTCCGCACAGCGATAGCCTGCTGGCGGAGCGGTTCATACTCCCGCGTGAGTTCGTCAAACGTCATAGAGACCATTCTAGCCGTCCCACGGCCGAAACTCACGCTTCCAGCGTCGACAGGTCCACCAAATACCCGCGCTTGCCCACATTCGCCCCGCGCGTATGACCCACCATCACGTCCCGCCCCTCGCACTCGTGAATGTGCCCGCAGAAAAATCGCACCGGCTCATACGTGCGAATAAACTCCGCAATCGCCGTGCTCCCGAAATGCGCCCCCGGCTTCACACCATCCAAATCCGTATCCTTCGGCGGGCAGTGGCAAATCAGAACCAACGGCTTCAACGATGCAAACGGCCGCAACCGCTCCGCGATCTGCACTTCCGAATACTCACCCGGCGTATCGAACGGCGTCGGGTTCGAATACCCCAACCCGGCCACATGCACCCCCGCCACCTCCACGGACCGCCCGTGCAGGTTCTGGTATCCAAACTTCTCGCACACCCGGGCAATGTCGCTCTCCGACTCATGATTCCCAGGCAGCATGTACATCTTGTCCGCGCGCGGTTTCAACAACTCCGCCATCCCGTCCAAACCGCGCGCCCACGTCACTAAGTCACCGGCGCAGACGTACATATCCGCGTCCACCGCCAGCAACTTCTCCAGCGCCTTCTTATCGTTATGAATATCTGAAAAAACCAGCAGCTGCATTACTCAACAGATTCCAAATACGTGTAACCGTGGATACCGTCTTCGTAGAACCGAACCAACCGGCCGGCTTCTTCGTAACCCAGCTTATTCTCACGCACCGCTACTTCAACATCCTTACGGAACGCTTCCACCAGCGAACGCGAATTGAACTGCACGTAGTCCAACACTTCCCGTACCGTGTCGCCCTGAATCACGTGGTCCAAAACCACTTCGCCATTCGCATCCAGAATCACGTGCACGGCATTGGTATCGCCGAACAAATTGTGCAAATCGCCAAGGATTTCCTGATACGCGCCCACCAGGAACGCCCCCAGGAAGTACGGCTCGCCCGGATTAAACCGGTGCAGTTCCAACGTGTTCTTCACATCACGGCGATCAATAAACCGGTCAATCTTGCCATCGCTGTCGCACGAAATATCACCCAGCACCGCATGCTGCGTCGGCCGCTCTTCCAACCGGTGAATTGGCATCACGGGGAATAACTGCTTCACCGCCCAGCTATCGGGCATGGATTGGAACAACGAGAAGTTGCAGAAGTAAGTGTCGGATAACATACTCTCCAACCCTTCCAACTCTTCCGGGAAGTAATCCAGTTCCTTCGCCATCTTCAGCACCTTGCGCGACACATGCCAATACATGTTCTCCGCAATGCTCCGCTGCTCCAGCGACAGATACCCCAGGCTGAACAAGTTCAGAGCCGAATCCAACGCGCCCTGCGCATCGTGATAGCTCTCCAGCAAATTCTTCTGCGACACCGAGTGCATCGAGTGATACAGGTCCAGCACCGGCTGTTCCCAATCCTCATTCGGCGCCGTCGGCACCTGCTCGTCGCCAAACCCGCTCACGCCCAGAACGTTAAACACGAGCAACGAATGGTAGGCCGCCACGGCCCGCCCGCTCTCGCTGATAATGTTCGGCGTCGGCACCTCCGCCTCTTCGCAAACATTCTGGATGTGATAAACGATGTCGTTGGCGTACTCCTGCAGCGTGTAGTTCACGCTCGATTCGAAGTCCGTCTGCGAGCCGTCGTAGTCGATACCCAACCCGCCGCCAACGTCGATATACTCCAACCCGGCGCCTGCCCGCTTCAACTCCACATAAATGCGCGCCGCCTCAATCACCGCGCCCTTAATCTGGCGAATATTGGTAATCTGGCTGCCCAAGTGGAAGTGGATCAGCTTCAGGCAATCGCCCATGCCCAGCGCCTTCAAACGCTCCAGCGCCCGCATGGCTTCGGTAACCGTCAAACCAAACTTCGAACGATACCCACCCGAACTCTTCCAACGCCCGGACCCGCGGCTCGCCAGCTTCAACCGGATGCCAATCGACGGCTTCACGCCCATCTTCTCGGCGTGCTTCAAAATCAATTCCAGCTCGGTGTACTTTTCCACCACCGGCGTAATGTTGCGGCCAATCTTCCGGCCGATCATCGCCAGCTCGATGTACTCGTCGTCCTTGAAGCCGTTGCAGAGGATCGGCGTTTCGTTATCGGCAATCGCCATCACCGCCATCAGCTCCGGCTTCGATCCGGCTTCCAAACCAAAGTGGAACGGCCGCCCGTACTCGAAAACCTCTTCCACCACCTGGCGCTGCTGGTTCACCTTGATCGGGAACACGCACTGGTACTCGCCCTTGTAGTTGTGCTCGTTGATCGCCGTCTTGAACGCCCCGGCCATCTCGGCCAACCGGTTCTGCAGAATCTCGCCAAAGCGGATAAGAATCGGAGGATTGATCCCGCGCAACACCAGCGTATCGACAAGCTTCTTCAAGTCCACGCTCCGCAGCGGGTCTTTGCCGGGGTGCACGCAAACATGCCCCTCGGCGCTCACGGAGAAATAGCCCTTCCCCCACGCCGAAACGTCGTACATCTCCGACGCTTCCGTCGTCGTCCACCGATCTGCCGGTTCTAGTCTCTGTGGGGAATCGCTCATCTTCAAACTCAACTTACTGAGGCCTCCGAAAAATTCCAGTGTGCGCAGAAACCGGCCCCCCCGGCAAGCGAAATATCGTTACAGCAACTACAATCAAAAATTCCATGCAAAACTCCGCCTACAAATGGTGGCTGGTCGCCATGCTCTGGTTCGTCTGCTTCTTCAACTATGCGGACCGCCAGGCCATCTTCTCAGTCTTCCCCCTCCTCGGTCGGGAAATGAACCTCTCCGATGTCCAACTCGGCATCGTCGGCAGCGCCTTCACCTGGGTCTACGCCGCCGCCGGCCCCTTCGCCGGCTGGGTGGGCGACCGCCTCTCCCGCAAAACCGTCGTCCTCGGCGGCCTCATCGCCTGGTCACTCATCACGGTGGCCACCGCGCTCTCCACCCAATACGCCCACCTCGTCACGTTCCGCGCCCTCGAAGGCCTCGGCGAAGCCTTCTACTTCCCAGCCTCCATGGCCCTCGTCAGCGCCTTCCACGGACCCGATACTCGCTCCCGCGCCATGTCGCTACATCAATCAAGCGTCTACGCCGGCACCATCGCCGGCGGCACCTTCGCCGGCTACCTCGGTCAATATTATGGCTGGCGCGCCGGCTTCTATACGTTCGGCATGCTCGGCGTCCTCCTCGGCGTCGGTCTCTGGAAGTTCCTCCGCGAACCGGAAGCCCCCAAGGAAAAGGCCGCCGCCCCCGTCCCGTTCAAAGAGATCTTCTCCCACCCCATGGTCTACGTGCTGACGCTCACCTTCATCGGCGCCAACTTCGTCGCCCTCATCTTCCTCACTTGGATGCCGACGTACCTCTACCGCACCTTCAAACTTTCCCTCACCATGGCCGGCTTCTCGGCAACAGCCTTCCTCCAAATCGCCAGCGTTCTCGGCGTCCTCTTCGGCGGCTGGCTGGCCGATCGCTTCGCCAAAAAACAACTCGGCGGCCGCGCGCTCACGCAGGCCATCGGCCTCCTCGGCGGCGTCCCGTTCCTCTTCTTGACCGGCTGGACCATCGACGTGACAATCCTCATCATCGCCATGATCGGCTTCGGCTTCTGTAAAGGTCTCTACGACGCCAACATCTGGGCCACCCTCTACGACTACGTCCCCGTCGAACGCCGCGCCAGTGCCGTCGGCACCATGAACTCTCTCGGCTGGCTCGGCGGCGGAATCGCCCCCGTTGCCATCGCCTCCGCGTCGCAGCACTACGGCATGGCCGCCTGCCTCAGCGCCACCTCAGTCATCTATCTCGCCTTCGGAATCTTCCTCTACATCGGAACTAAAAAATGGACCCCCTCTCCCTCCGTC
>CANIFK010000343.1 GCA_947466555.1 Acidobacteriota bacterium
ATCGTAAAGCCGCACCACGTTTTCACCCGTGCGGCAGGCCAGCGAGCGGCCACCGGGCGCGAGCAGCGCCTCCGCACAACCGCTGGTGACGGTGACGACTTCGCGAACGCTCCGCCGCGTGGCGGACGGCAAGTCCCATATCTCCAGCCGGTACGTGGGCGTCAGTAAGTGAAGCGTGCGCGAGTCGGAACCGAAGACAACCCGCTGGTTCGTCGCGGTGGGGATGTGGAGCCGCACCGCGAGCGGGTCCGTAGTGAGCACGACGATACCGGACTCATCCTGCGCCGCCAGCCATTTCCCGTCCGGGGAGAAGGTCACGTAGCGCAGTTCCGGCCGGAGCCGGGGCGTGAGCGTATGGGCCGGAGCAACGCTCGCCACGGCGCGCACCGCGGGCAAATCGGCAACCGCCTGCCGCCAGGCGGCGAAGGCCGAGGTCGGGGGCCGGGAGGCAGTATCGCGACAATTCGCCGGCAGCGCGCTGAGCGTCCGCGCCATCTCCCGCACCCGTTTACTCTCCGGGCGGGTGAGGGTGAGGAAGTCACTCATCACGCCCCCGGTGACGCCGTTGTTCTCCGTCAGGCGGTCAAAGAAGCCCACCATCGCCGCCGGATCATAGCCGGCGGAGGCCAGGGCGTAGAGGGAAAGTTGGTCAGCCGCCACCTCGTCGTCGACGTATCTGGGCGGCTCGGTAGCGCGGGAAGCGCCGTCGAGAATCTGGTTATACCGGGCGAAGACGTCGGCGCGGTCGCCGATCGATTGCACCCCGAGGCCCGAGCGCAGAACCCGCGTCATACGCCGCGAGCCTTGGCGCGCCAATACGTGGCCGAACTCGTGGCCCAGGATGCCGGCCAATTCGTCCTCCGTCCGAACGAAGGCAACGAGCTTGCGCGAGATGTAGACGCGGCCGCCGGGCAGAACAAAGGCGTTCGGCGTGCCGATATCAACCAGGAAGTAGCGAAAGCGAATAGCCGTGGCTGGCATATGGGCCAGCAGACGTGCGCCCAACGCTTCCAAATACGCCGTCTCCGTGCGGGTATGAACGATAGGGATCGTCCGCTGCACGTGTTCGGCAATGGCATCACCCAGGTCGGACTCCTGCGCCGGGGTGAAAAGATTGAACTCCGCCGAGGCGGCCATCGCGGGAGGCGGCGGGCAGGTTTGCGAAAAGGCCCGTGCGAGACACATCCCGAGTAACACTACGGAACGGACGGCAACGGGCCACTTACTCACGGGAACTTAGTCCGCTTTCAAGCGTTTGGCGTTGGCGGGCGGGGCGAATAAGGCCTGATCGAGCTTGGCGTTATTGATGGTTACGCTTTCGGAATACATCTCGAAGATCTTGTTTCCATCGCGGAAACGGACGATGCTCCAAGGCCACATGACACCGCCCACATCGCGGTATTTGTTAAAGACCGTCATCTCCTCCACCTTGCGCTGCTTTTCCGGGTCGCGCCGGTGGTAGGTTTGGCGGACGGGCAGGTGCGTGGTGCGGTGGAAGTAAACAGTGACGGTGTGGTTTTCGCCATCGGTGATGTCAACCACTTCCACCGGGTTGTTATCAAAAACCGCCGTCTCCTTAAACTCGAAAATCATGCCGAGTTCATCCATCCGGTAGCGGAGGATGTAAAAGATATTGAGTAAAGTCGTCTCAACATAACGCTCATACTGCCCGGCGGGCAGCGGGCGAATGCCGCGAAAGGAGACCTGCACGCCTTCCTTGTCGGTGAACAGGTAGGCGTAGTCCTCCTCCTTCTTCCCGAACGACTGGCGTTCGCGGATGTTCAACGTGCCGCCCGGCTGTTCGTACTTCGTGTAGACCTTGGCGGTGGCCAGGCCGTTCAACTGCTCCCGGTAGAAGGAGTACAGGCGGCCGTGCTCTATCCGGTCGGTCATGGACAGGAATTTCTTCCCGCCCACGGCCGCCAGCGACTGTTCGACAATCGTCCGCCCGCGCACCGTCGCCGGCTGCGCGGCCAGGCCTACCGCTACGAGTACCGCTAGTCCAAGGAACCGCACTATTTCATGATCTCCTCAGCTTTGACGCCGGCGTTCACCACGATGGTTTCGTATTTGATTTCGCTGGACTTCTTGCCACCCTGGTTGATCTCCACAAGGAACGGCGCCTTCACGCCGTTGACGTCGCGCCAATCCTTGTAGATGTTCTCCACTTCGGACGGCCCCTGCGGGCCCATGGCCTTGTACGACAGCTTCACAAGCATGCCCGTCGCGGCGTCGACGGTAAGCTTAGCCGAGTTGCCGGACTTATCGCTGATCTCGAACTCAGTGTCGGAGAGCGCGTTGACCGTTCGGCCTTCCAAGCGATCGCTGAGCGAGAGGGTGAAGAGGTTACGGAACAGCTCTTCGTTCAACTGCTTGACCACCGGCGCGGGCATGGGCATGGGCGCGGGCACGTTCGGCGCCTGGAAGGTGCCGGTCTTCCCGTCCCACTTCACCAGCACTTTGCCGAAGGGCAGTTCCTGCTCCTGGCGCAGTTGGTTGGGCACGATGAAGAGCACCTTCTGCTTCACAGCGAGGGTGCCGAGCGTCGCGTTGGCCGTCATGGTGACGTCCTTGACGGCGGCCAGCTTGTCGGCCCCGCCGAGTGCCGTTTGCAACTTGCCGAGCATCGCCTTGCCCTTGGCCAGCGAGGCAGCGGAGACCTCCGCGGCGGCCTTCGGCGGCTCCTTCACCTTCAGTTCCAGTTTGGTGATGGGCAGCTTCAGATCGGTCAGCGGGGTCTTGAAACCGTCGATGTTGCCGATGGTGGTGATGACGAATTTGGACGGGTCGATGTACTGTTTGGCGACGCGGAGGATGTCGGCCTTCGTAACGGCGGCAATCGCCTTCTGATACTGCGCCAGGTAGTCCTTCGGGTAGGCGTAGTAGTCATAGCGGAAGAGGCGCGAGAGGGTCTTCTGCGGCTTGTCGAAATTGAAGACGAAGCTATTGATGACCTTATCCTTGGCGGTGGAAACTTCCTCATCCGTCACGCCGGTGGTGCGGATTTTGTTCACTTCTTCGAGGATGGTTTGGATGGTGGCGACGGTGGATTCAGTCTTGGTGGAGGCCGAGATCTGGAACGTGCCCGGGTGCAGGTAGCCGGCGCCCCAGCCACCGCCCACGCTATAGGCGTAGCCCAGTTCCGTACGCACTTTCTTGAACAACCGGCTATCGAAACCGCCGCCGAGAATGTCGGAAAGCACTTCAAGCGCGGGGTAGTCCTTATCGCTCAACAGGCCACCCAAGTGGCCGATGGTGAGAAAGGTCTGAGTCACTTCCTTCTTATCACCCGCATAGATACCGGGCTTGGCCTGGAAAGTGACTTTCGGGAAGGTGGGCGTGGCGCCGGCGGCGGGCGTCCAATTGCCAAGCACCTGCTCCAGACGCGCCTTCATGGCGGCTTTGTCGAAATCGCCGGAGACGGCCATCATCATGTTGGCGGGATGGTAGTACTGGCGATGAAAGTTCTGAAGGTCGGCGCGGGTGATGGCGTCCAGCGTCTCGTACTCCACCTCGCGGCCGAAGGGCGTATCGCGGCCATAAATGATGGCCTGGAATTCGCTGCGGTTGACGTCATCGGCTTCGTCGTACCGGCGGCCAATAGCGCTGCGGTACTGCGTCTTCAACAGGTCGATCTTGTCCTGGCGGAACTCGGGTTGCGAGAGCAGATCGAAGTAGACGCCGAGCACTTCATCGATGTTTTCCTTCAGGCAATTGAAGCCAAACGTGGCCACTTCTTCGCTCAGGCTGGATTCAACGGAGGCGGCGATATTCTCCAACTGCTCATCAATCTGATCGCCGGTCTTCGATTTCGAACCGCCGCTGCGCAGGACGCTAGCGGCCAGTTCGCCGAGGCCGGCCTTGGGAGCCGGATCGAGCAGGTTGCCGGTCTTGACCAGGATGGTGCCGTTGATGAACGGCAGCGTGTGGTTCTCGAGCAGGTAAACTTTCAAACCATTCTTCAGCGTGAAGACTTCGATTTCCGGGATCTTCACATCGCCCAGCTTGCCGTACTTCAGGTTCTTCCACGCACCGATCTGCATGGCGCCGGGCTTGGCAGGGGCGGCGGCGGGACGGGGGGCAGCGGCCTGCCCGAACATAGCTGCGGCGGCAAGGAGTAAGAGTGTTCCGAATCTCATTTACTTAGCCTCTTCCTTCTTGGGCTGCACGGTGATGCCCACGGTCTTGTTATTCGCGGTCAGATAGGTCTTGGCGACACGTTGGACGTCGGCGGGGGTCACTTTGTCGAGCTCCTGCAGATCGGTAAACAACTTACGCCAATCGCCATATTCCATCCAGGTGGAGGCGAAGGCACCGGCGAGGCCGGAGTTACTATCGAGGGCGCGCAGCAGCCCGGCACGCATCTTCACTTTGACCCGCTTGACGGTGGCATCGTCCACGCCATCCTTCTGGATCTTGGCGACGATCTCTTCCCAATTCTTCTCCAGGTCTGCGACGGTCTTGCCCTGATTGGGTACGCCGTAGTAGAGGAACAGATTGGGGTATTTGCCACCGGGAAACTGCGGAATCGTCTGAGTGCCGAGGGCGAGTTTCTTATCGCGCACCTGCTCCTTGTACAGGATGCCCGTGCGGCCGCTGGAGAGCACGCCATTGAGCACGTCGAGCGCGGCGTCATCGGCATGCGTACCTTCCGGGCGATGGTAGGCGATCATCAGGAACGGTTGGGCGGGGTCGTCGATTTCGACGTGCTTGGTGCCCATCTGCGCGGGCTCCTTGGTAACCAGACGCGGAGGCAGCGGGCCGGCGGGGATGGGGCCGAAGTACTTCTCCGCCAGCTTCTTGATCTCCGCCGGATTCACGTCACCGACGATGCCGACGCACATGTTGCCGGGGACGTAATAGGTCTTGTGGAACTCGGCGCCGCCCTTGGCGCGGAGGTTCTCGATGTCGCTCGCCCAACCGATGAAATTGCGGTACGGGTGAGCAGTAAAGGAGGTCGTCAGCAACGCCTCAATGAGCTTACCCTGGGTACTCGATTCGACGCGCATACGGCGCTCTTCGCGCACCACGTCGCGCTCTTTATAGAACTCGCGGAACACCGGCTTCGCCGTCCATTCCGATTGCAGCGCGAACCACAGTTCGGTGCGATTCGCCGGGAGGCTGTAGAAGTAGTTCGTGTAGTCGAGCGCCGTGGAGGCGTTAAAACCTACGCCGCCATTACGTTCAATTTCCTTGGTGAAGGCGTTGGGGTCCACGTAGCTGTTGGCCTTATCGATGGCCTTCTTCAACGCCGCTTCCAGGCGCTCAATCTGCGCCTTATCGGCACGGCGGCCTTTCACGCGTTCCTCTTCCAGCTTGTCGTAGGCCTGCTCGACGGCGGCCAGGGCTTTCTCCTCTTCGGGCCAGTTCTTGGTGCCGAGGGAGGTGGTTCCTTTCCCGATCATGTGTTCAAACATGTGGGCGGTGGAGGAGGCGTTGGCCGGGTCGTTGGCGGCACCGGAATCGACGTGGAGATGGAACGAAACCACGGGGGCTTCGTGCCGCTCCATGACGATGAAGTGCAGGCCGTTGGCGAGCGTGAACTCGGTGACCTTCTTTTCAAAATCGGCAAGGTTTTGGCTGAACAGACTGGCTGCCAGCAAGGGGAATAGAGCTAGGGGGCGCATGTTACGACTCTTCTTAAGATGGTACCAGCGTCGATTCGGGTGCACTCGATATACTGTCCCCACTATGTTGCGTCGCCAATTCTTGTTTACCGCGCTCGCCGCGCTGCCCGATACGGTCGAGACCACGGCGGGCCGCGTTCGCGGCGCACGGGCCAACGGCGTGACGGTCTTCCGCGGCATCCCCTACGCCAGCCAGCGGCGGTTCCAGGCACCGGGGCCGGCGACTCCGTGGACCGGCGTGCGGGACTGCACCCAGACGGGGCCGCGGTGCGTGCAGGGGCCGGGCAACATCTTCCTCAGCCCGACCATTGGCGAGTACTTCCGCGGGTCGGCCGGCCGCGCGGAACTGGCCGCGCAGCCCGATAGCGAAGACTGCCTGGTCGTAAACGTGCTGACGCCGTCAACCCGCGGGAAGCGGCCCGTGATGGTCTACATTCACGGCGGCGGGTTCTCGGCCGGGTCGTCACATTTAACACTTTTCGCCGACCGGTTCCCGGCGGAGCAG
>CANIFK010000344.1 GCA_947466555.1 Acidobacteriota bacterium
CGCCCGCCAGGGCGGCGGCGTCTGCGGCGTCGAAATGGCCCTCTGGGATCTCGCCGGCAAAGCCTACAACGCCCCCGTCTATCAACTTCTCGGCGGCAAGTTCCGCGACAAAATCCGCCTCTACGCCGACACCGATTCCTCCCCCGACACCAACGTCATGGCCGAACGCGTCAAGGAACGTCGCGACCGCGGTTTCACCTGGCTCAAAATGGACGTCGGCGTCGGCCTTGTCTCCAAAACCCCCGGCACCCTCACCCAACCCATCGGCCTCTCCCCGCGCGAAGCGCAGATGACGCAGCACATGTTCACCGGCATGGAACTCACCCCCAAAGGTGTCGACATGCTCGCCGAATACGTCGGCCGCGTCCGCGAAAAACTCGGCTACGATATCCCTCTCTCCGCCGACCACTTCGGCCACATCGGCGTCAACTCCTGCATCCGCCTCGGCAAGGCCCTCGAAAAATACAACCTCGCCTGGCTCGAAGACATGATCCCCTGGCAGAACACCGATCTCTGGAAAAAGATCACCGACGCCGTCGACATCCCCACCCTCACCGGCGAAGACATCTATCTCAAAGAGCCCTTCATCGAGCTCGCCAAAGCCCACGCCGTCGACATCCTCCACCCCGATCTCGCCACCTCCGGCGGCATCCTCGAAACCAAGAAAATGGCCGACGCCATCCAGGATTACGGCGTCCCCATGGCCATGCATTTCGCCGGCACCCCGGTCTCAGCGATGGCCAACGTCCACTGCGCCGCCGCCACCGAAAATTTCATTGTCATGGAATTCCACTCCGCCGACGTACCATGGTGGGAAGACATGGTTACAGGCATCCCGAAGCCCATCATCGACAAAGGCTTCATCACCGTCCCCAGCGCCCCCGGCCTGGGCGTCACGCTCAACGACGAGGTAGTCAAAAAACACCTCCATCCCGAACAACCCGGCTACTTCCTCCCCACGCCCGAGTGGGACAAGGACCGCACCAACGACCGTCTCTTCAGCTTCAACGCCGCGCCGGTCCACGGATGATCCACGTCAATCTCGCCCTCGCCCAGCGTCTCGAACGGGCCTCGGCCGCGCTTGGACACGATGCCGTCCAAGCGCACCGGGGCCTGTTCCCCCACTCCGAAGCCGTAGCCCTGGAATGCGGCAGCGGCGTGGCCGTTTTTCTCAACGAAGAGTCCCCGCTCACCCAGATCCGCGGCGCCGGCTACGCCGAATTCTCCCTCGACGAAGTCGAAGAGTTCTTCGCCTCCCGCATGGCCCCGGTGACGCTCACGCTCACCCCCTTCGCCCATCCAGCTCTCTTCACAAATCTCACTCACCGCGGCTACGATTTCGGGACGTTTGAAAACACGCTCATCCGCGCCATCACCGCCGCCGACATCACGGAAGAAGACCCCGCCATCCTCCCCGCCAGCGACCCGAAAGAGTGGAGCGAACTCATGTCCGAAGCCTTCTTCGGCGTCGCCACCAACATGGGCCGCGACCTTGCCCAAACCCTCTTCGCCCTCCCCACCTCCACGAATTTAATCGTGCCCTCCGCCGCCGGAGCCCAACTCGATATCCGTGACGCGCTCGCCATCTTCCAGTGCGACGGCACCATCCAACCGGCCCGCGGCCACGGCTTGCAAAACAAGCTCATCCGCCACCGCCTGTCCCTCGCCGCCCAAGCCGGCTGCGACCTCGCCACCGCCGACGTCACCCCCGGCAGCCAATCCCAGCGCAACTACGAACGCCACGGCTTCCAAGTCGCCTACACCAAAGTGACCATGCTCAAACCCGCGTTCTAAGTTACACACCTAACACCCGCCCTCCGAATAACATCGGCCCAGCCTGATAACATCTCCTCCATGCGGGAACTTGCGGCACTCCTTCTACTGTCCACCGCCGTTTTGCGGCGCCGCCAGAGACATTCAGAATCCAGGGCAAAGTCGAAGAATTCGGCCTCGGTGCCGGCCTCGCCGGCGTAGAAATCTTCGTCGATAGATACGACGAAAAGCCACTCTCCTCCCTCACCCCCAAAAAGCAAGTCGCCGTCGCAACCACCTCCAGCACCGGCACTTTCTCGTTCGAATTCGATAAGTCCGGCACCTACCGCGTCACCGTTCAGAAGGAGGGCTATCTTCTCCCCGGCAGCTTCATGGACGGCTATAGCCACAGCGCCGAATTCGCGCTCGACGCCACAACACCCACCAAGGAACTCACCTTCCACTTTGCCCGCCCAGCCGAAGTCTCCGGTACCGTCATTGACCTCGAAACCGAACAACCCGTCGAAGGCGTGCCGATCAACATCGGCCAATTCGGATACTCCGCCGGGCAACGGTTCCTCACGCCTGCGGGCTCTTCCGCGATAACCGGCCCCCAGGGACGCTTCACGCTATCCGGCCTCGTACCCAGCGCCCATGTCCTCATGGTGGGGCCTCGCCTGCGGTCGCCCTACGATCTCCGCAGCCGGCCCGAACTGAAGAAACTCGGCATCGAGGATCGCTTCCTCCCGGAGTTCACAGACAAGGACCGGGAGGCCGTCGATATGGACTACGAAACAACCTACTGGCCCGGCGGCTCCAGTCTCGCTAACGCGGCGCCCTTCACTCTTCCGTCGGCCTCGAAAATTGATCTCGGTATCCTCGGCGTGCGAAAGGTGGCCAAGTATCGCGTCGTTGTTTCTCTCGCCGGCAGTTCCTGCGAGGGCATCGACAAGGCGAACGTCTCCGTGAAGTCGACCGCCTTCGCAACTCCAATCCTCGGCTCCATCCCCTGCGGCGGCTCGGCGCTTTTCCGCGGCTTCTCGCCCGGTGAATACGAATTCGAGGTCGTCGCCACGAATAAACCGGGCAAACCCGATCTCACCGCCACCGCGAAGGTGCAGGTCGATCACGGCCCTTCCCAAATCGCTATCCCCTTACTGCCCGGCGCCAAAATCGAAGGCTCCGTCGTCCCGGCGGAAGGCGCTAAATTCAATTCCTACGATGGCATTCGGCTCCTGCTCCAGCCCACCGCCTTTGGCGCCATCCGCCACGGCCTGATCCCAATCGACGCTGCTGGCAAGTTCTCCATCGAAAACGTCGCCATGCGCGAATATCGACTGCGGGCCTCCGGCATTCCAGAAACGCACTACCTCCAGCAAATGCTCTACAACGGCATCCCTGTCGCCGATCAGCGAATTACCCTGAACAGTGCCGCCCCCGCCCACTCCGTCGAACTCATCTTCGACGATAAACCCGCCGCCATCACCGGCACCGTCACCGCCAGCAGCAACCCGCTCCCCTCCGCCCACGTCGTCGTCGCCCCCTGGCCCGCCCCGCCAGGCATCGAACTCTTCACTTCCCTCCGCACCGCCACCGCCGATGAGAAAGGCCGCTTCTCCATCGCCGGGCTCGCCCCCGGCAACTACCGCGCCCTCGCCGTCCCGCCAGAACAGAAACGGTCCCTCCAAAAGCCCAACGAATTGGAGCGCCTTCTCTCCAATGCGGAAACCGTCACGCTCACCAAACGCCAACTAAAGACGATGTATCTCAAGCCGTAAGAAGCCCGTCCCCCCAAGTCTCGTTAGGGGATGGTCAACCAAGAATCTAAATCTTCCCCTTCAACCGAGCCGGCACATTATTCCGATAACTCATCTTCAGCAGTTCCGTCACCTCTTCCCAATTCGGCATATCCCGCCCAATAAACTTCAGCGTCACCCACCCATGCCGCCCCACATACGGCGTCTGCGTAAACCGCGGGTCTTCCAGGAAAATGCCCATCTGCATCTTCCCGCACTTAAAACACAGTGACCACCCATTCGGCTCCGCCCCATACACCGTAAACACCTTCCCCCCAGCCCGAAACCAAGGTTCCCCAAACGACTCCGTCTCCTCCGCCTCCGGAAACGCCAACACAATCTTCCGCACTCGATCGATAGACATACCCCCTACAATAGGCAATCAGAGTGAAAAAATACATCCTCGCCGCATTCTTCCTCTTCACAGTAACCGCCCAGGACCTCACCGGCGCCTGGCAAGGCACGCTCGAAGCCGGAGCCAATAAACTCCGCCTCATCGTCGACATCACCAAGTCCCCCACCGGCCAGTGGACCGCCAACATGCTGAGCATCGACCAAGCCAGCGACGCCATTCCCGTCACCTCCGTCGCGCTCGAAAACAACACCGTCAAACTCACCATCCCCGCCATCGGCGGCGGCTACCAAGGCACGCTCAACCCCGCCGCCACCGAGCTCACCGGCCACTGGACCCAAGGCATCCCGCTCCCGCTCAACCTCACCCGCGCCACCCCCGCCACCGCCTGGGACCGCAACAAACACGCCACCCCGCACATCATCCAATTCATCGAAGTCGCCAAAGAAGTCAAACTCGAAGTCCTCGACTGGGGCGGTACCGGCCGCCCCCTGGTTCTCCTAACCGGTCTAGGCAACAACGCCCACGTCTTCGACAAATTCGTAACAAAACTAACCCCCAACTATCACGTCTACGGCATCACCCGCCGCGGCTTCGGCGCCAGCAGCAAACCCGAAACCGGCTACACCGCCACCCGCTTGGCCGACGACGTTCTCACCGTCATCGACGCGCTCAAACTCACCCGCCCCATCCTCGCCGGCCACTCCATCGCCGGCCAGGAACTCAGCTCCATCGGCACCCGTTTCCCCAACAAAGTCGCCGGCCTCATCTACCTCGACGCCGCCTACCCCTACGCTTTCTACGACCCCACCCGCGGCGACATCGTCGTCGATCTCGCCGACCTCCGCCGCAAGCTCGCCCAACTCGCCCCCGGCACCAGCCTGCACTCGAAAGAGCTGGTGAAGGAGCTCCGCGAAGCCACCCTCCCCAACTTCGAACGAGCCCTCAAAGCCCACGAAGCGCAACTCAACACCATGCCCGAAGCCCAATTAAAAGCGATGACCGCCCCCTTCGACGGTCCCCGCGCGGCCATCATGAATGGCGTCGAAAAGCACGCAAATATCAACGGCCCCATCCTCGCCATCTTCGCGACATCGGACAAGAACCCCGTCGCCGAAGCCCAGGCGAAAGCGCTCGAAAACGCCATCCCAACGGCAAAGGTAGTGCGCCTGCCCAACGCTAATCACTACGTCTTCAACTCCAACGAAGCCGACGTCCTCCGCGAAATGAACGCCTTCATCGCCACGCTGCCGAAATAGCCTTGCTTCCTTGGTGATGTGTATATACACTCGTATTGACCGATGCTGTTCGAATGGGATCCGGACAAAAATCGATCCAACCTGACGAAGCACGGGATCGACTTCGCCACAGCGGCGCTCGTGTTTGCCGATCCACAACTGCTGCTCAGAGAAGACCGTGTCGACGAAACCGGGGAGCAGCGCTGGCATGCGCTCGGAGTCGCCGGTGGGGTAGAACCGGTCCTGATCGTTGTTCATGTTTCCAGGGAGTCCAACCATGGCGAAGAAATCATCCGCATCATCTCAGCAAGAAAAGCTCGTGCGCGTGAAAGCCGAGCATATTTTCAGTAAGCCGCTCACCAAACAGCAGCGCGACCGCCTCGCCCGCCTGGCCCGCAAATCGGATTCCGAAATCGATGTTACCGACATCCCTCCCTTGACCGACGCGCAACTGGCCGAGATGGTACCTTTCCGGCTGCGCTCGAAGACCACCCTGATCTCTCTCCGTGTCCAAAACGATGTGCTCACCTGGCTGAAGTCGAAAGGGCCGGGCCACTTGACTCGGATCAATGCAATCCTGGCGAATGTCATGGACGCGGAGCAGCGGCTCAAGAACAGCTGATTGCCGGAGGTGCCGTTACTAACCGGGAACTCCCCAATAGAGTCCGATTCATTCTGTAGCTCGAGAGATCAACTCTTAGGCGACGGCGCGGGTCACCGCGATGGCTGCCTTCCGGGACTCTTTCCACCACCTACGAAAATTGCCGGATCACTATCAGCGATCCTTGTTCGCATCGTCTGGGGGCCAACAATAGGTGCCGCCGTCTGTCGAGCGCATCGCCTTGTCGAAAATCTCTCGCGGGAAGTAATCACGTCTATGAAGTTCGTCCATGAAGTCCGTCCCACCCCCTCAGCGGTCACCCAAAACCGGCCAATGATGGTCACTTGAAAACCGGCCAATAGGGAGAGGGATCAGGACATTGAAA
>CANIFK010000345.1 GCA_947466555.1 Acidobacteriota bacterium
ACGCCCCACCGCGTCCCACAACTCGACACACGCCTCCGGCGCCGCGCTCAGAATCGCCGCCACCGCCCCGTCCGATCCCAGCGTGAACGACGGATACAACAGCGCGTCCACCGCCGACAAAATCCGCACCCGCTCCCGGATCCCCGCCTCTTCACTCAACAACAACAAATCCGCCAACGCCTTCATATCACTCGCGCTCTGCTTCACCCCAATCACGCCGTCCACATCCCGCAAAATCCGCACCAGCAGTGGCGGCAGCAGATACGACCACGGAACCACGTTGTAGATGATCACCGGAACACCGGTCCCATCCGCGATCGCCCCAAAATGCTTCACCATCGAATCATCGTCCGGCCGGAACACGTAGTGCACCGGCGTAACCTGCAGCGCCGCCACTCCCAGGTCTGCCACCGCGCGGCCCCGTTCAATCGTCGCCTGCGTGCTATCGGCGATAATCCCGGCAATCACCGGAATCCGCCCCCCAACCTCCTCCACCGTCCAGCCCACAATCCGCCGCGTCTCCTCCGTCGTCAGCGTGTGGCCCTCCCCGGTACTCCCGCAGACGGCTAACCCGTGCACCCGCGCCACCTCCACCATCCGCCGTACCTCGGCCCGGTGCGCCGCTTCGTCAATCGATCCATCCGCCCGAAACGGCGTCACCAGCGGCGGGATGATCCCGCGAATCTGTTCGTTGCTCATTGTTCCTCCAAATGGGACTGCGGCCGGATCGCCCGCGCCGCCGCCATCACGTCTTTTGCAAATCCATCCAATTCCAAATCGCCAATACGAACGCTCGGTCCCGACAAGCTCACTGCCGCCACCGCGCCCCGCAGCGGATCCACAAACGGCGCCGCCACGCACCGCACCCCGGCCTCATTCTCTTCCAGGTCCATTGCGTATCCCCGCTCCCGTATCAAGCCCAGTTCCGCTCGCAACGCAGTCCACGTCGTTACCGTCCGGCCCGTGTACCGCGTCAGGCCCCGCTGCGCCACCAGCCCTTCCGCCTCCGCAATCGGCAGCGCACTCAGTATCGCCTTCCCCAAACTCGTCGAATGCAGCGCCCAACGGGTCCCGGCGTCCCCCCGCGTATGCAACTGATGCGTCGATTCCACCGCCGCCACAATCAACACCTGATCGTCGGACAGCATCCCAAGCTTCACCGTCTCCCGAGATCTCTCCGCCAGCCGCCGCAAAACCGGCCGCGCCTGTGCGAATACCTCCGAACTCCGCGCAAATACCAACCCCATCTCCATCGCCCGCGGGCCCAATCGGTATCCGCGTTCCTCCGGGTCCTGCCGGATCAGATCAAACACCTGCAAGGATTGCAGCAGATTGTGCGCCGTGCTCTTCGGCATCCGGAACTCCCGCGCCAGTTCCGACACCGTCCAATGCGGCCGCGCCATTGAAAAGGCAGCCAACAACCGCAACGCCTTCTCCACCGAGGAAACAGCGTATTTTCGTTTGTTCAGCCCTACTGAACGCTCTGGCTTTCCTGTTTGATTCACGTTTCGCAGGCAAGTATCTCCCCGCCGCGCTACCCTGTCAACCCGTCGTTCAGCCAACCCGAACAGCCATCAAACCCAAAAATTCCTGTTCCGCCCCCGCCCCGTCCGTGTCCTACCCTTCATGAGACCGTTTCTGTTCCTCCTCACGGCGATGATCGCCACCTCCCAAACACCCATCTTCATCCCCCCCGTTACCTACTCGACCAACGGCAGTAGCGTCACCGGCCCCTCCACCTACTTCAACGTAGCAGCCGACTTCAACGGCGACGGCCGCCCCGATCTCGTCGCCCCCGACAACCGCGTCTTCAACAACTCCAACGGCTTCACCGTCGTCTTCTCCACCCCCACCGGCTACTCCGCACCCACCTTCTTCGGCACCGGCGCCTACACCGCCAACGTCGCCGCCGCCGACTTCAACAACGACGGCCGCGCCGACATCGTCGCCAGCGGCACCGCCACCACCGTCCTCCTCTCCAACGGCAACGGCACCTTCTCCGCGCCGCTCCCCGTCGCCATGCCCTTCAACTTCGCCTACACCGCCGGCGCCAACGTCACCGCCGCCGACCTCAACAAGGACGGCTTCCAGGACATCCTCGTCCCCGGCGTCACCGGCCTCGCCGTCGCCCTCGGCAACGGCAACGGCACCTTCCGCCCCGCCACCCTCTTCCCCACCTCTCTCCAGTCCGCCTGGGTAACAACCGGCGACGTCAATAACGACGGCAACCTCGACGCCCTCGTCACCATCTCCTCCACCAGCCCCGCCAACGTCTTCCTCGGCAACGGCGACGGCACCTTCCAGCCCTACCTCCTCACCACTCCCCTCGCCTTCGGCGCCCAGCTCGTCGACCTCAACAACGACGGCAAACTCGACATCATCCACCAAACCGCCCAGCCCCGCCAGGACGGTTCCAACTTCGCCATCTCCATCGCCCTCGGCCTCGGCGACGGCAACTTCCAGGGCTACTCCAACTACGTCTTCGCCGTCCAATTCCGCGACATCATCGTCGCTGACTTCAACAACGATGGCCGCCCCGAAGTCGCCAGCTTCCTCAACACCACCGGTAAACTGACGGTCTTCAACAACAACAACGGCGTCCTCGGCCCCGTGCTCTTTGAAGCCCCCGTCGCCAACGGTCCCTTCTCGCTCCTGGCCACCGATGTCGACGCCAACGGCTCCAAGGATCTCGTCATCTCCTCTTACTCCGAATTCAACGTCTTCCGCAATCCCCGCGGCAACCCGCCGTTGATCGCCCAGCTCACCCTGAACCCGCCCTCCATCATCGGCGGCGCCGCGGCCACCACCGCGACGATCTCCCTCGGCAACGCAGCCACCACGCCCGTCACCGTGTCCCTCAACAGCTCGGACCCGGTCGCCTTCTTCCCCGGCGGCAACACCGTCACCATCCCCGCCGGCGTCGCCACCATGTCCTTCAACATCGCCACCTCCGCCGTCGCCGCGCCAACGTCAGCAAACATCTCCGCCACCCTCGCCGGTGTCGCCCAAACGGCCCGCTTCGACGTTGTCCCCGGCTTCGTCCTCAACGGCTTCACCGTCAACCCCGGTAGCCAGTACGGCGGCCTCGCCGCCACCGCCACCGTCACGTTGAACAGCCCGGCCGCCTCGGCAACCACGGTCACCCTCACCAGCGGCAACCCGGCCATCGTCGCCGTCCCCGCCTTTGTCAACGTGCCCGCCGGCGCCACCTCCGCAAGCTTCCCCATCACGCTGGCACCCGTCGCCGCCAACACCGCCGTCAACCTCTCCGCCTCCCTCGACGGCATCACACAGGTAGCCACCATCACCGTCCTCCGCGCGGCGGATTCGCTCACCATCACCAAGGCCCTCTACACCGCCAAGGTCTTCCAGATCAAGATCGAAGCCAACGGCACCAACCCCGCCGCCACCGTCACTGCCTATAACGCCAACACCGGTGCCCTCCTCGGCACCTTGTCCGGCAACAACGGCAAGTACACCGGCACCTTCACCGCCAACATGGGCGCCGCCCCCCGCGTCACCCTCAAGAGCAGCCTCGGTGGCACCACCACCGCCGCCGCCGAAGTGAAGTAACCCAAACCAACGGCGGACATCCGCAACCCGGATGTCCCCCGCCACAATAACTCATCGACTCCTCCAAACACCCACTCCCCCACTCACTCAAACACCACTCGCCCACTCCCCCAACCACCCACCCGCCCAACACCACCCCGGGGACATGGCGGGCAGAACCCCAATAAATTTCGGCCCGCAACCCAACAGCAGGCGTGTCCCCCAAGACGCGAAACTACCCGACAAAGCGCCCCCTAAAACGTCAACCGGAACTCCAAATAAATCACCCGCGGCGAGTTATTCTGCGCCGGCGCCAACTGCCCGAACGTCGCACTCGTCACATTCGGCGCCCCGCCATTCAACTGCGTAAAGTACGGCTTGTTAAACGCGTTAATCGCATCCGCCCGAATCTGCGTCTTCACCCGCTCCAAAATCACAAAATCCTTCGACAGCGAAAAGTCATAATTCACAACCCCCATGTACCGAACATCGGGGAACCGCGTCGGGAAATTCCGCAGCGTAAACGGTGCCGGCCCGGCCACCCGCGGGAACAACGAAGTATCAAACCACCGCGTCAAACTCCGTTCCCCATCCCCCAACTTCGCGCTCCGCGCCGACAACGGCGCCGCGTTCGGAAAATCAATCGGGAACCCGGACTGGAACGTCGTGTTCCACCCCAGCCGCCAATTCCCCAACAGCGCATTCCCCACCGGATGCATGTTCCCCAACAACGGCCGGTTCTTCCCAAACGGCAGCTCATACGTGCCCAAAATCGCCAGCTTCTTCGACACGTCAAAAATCGTCAACCGCTTCTCCAACACCGCCCCCATCAGGTCCGCCGCCCGCACGTCCTGCGCATTCAACGGCACCAGTTGCTCCAGCGTCTTCCCCGCAAAGAAATTCCCCTGGACATTAATCCCATTCGCAAACCGCTTCTTCATCGATAGCTGCAGCGAATGATAATCATTCCGTCCAACCGGGATGTTCGACAGCGTCACCCCCGAATACTGCGGGAAATCCACCAGCAGCGATTGCCGCGGAATCGTCGCCCCATTCAGCGCCGCATTATTCGGCAACAACCCGGCCATCGGATTCGTCACCCGGTCGCTGTAATAGTTCGCTGCCTTGCCCAACTCCCCCGTCGGAATATAGTTCAAATTCGAGCTCACCGGCAGCCCCGAAGTAAAATTCCCCACGTACGCAATGTCCGCAAAAACGCCCAACGGCAACTCCCGCTGAATCCCAAACGAAACCTGCTTCGATAGCGGCAACGGCCGTGCGTTATACCCCACGCCAACGCCCAATCCCAGGTCCGTCGCCAACCCCTGCGACGCCCCCACCGGCTTCAAAATCCCGCCCGGAAACGGGTTCGACATCGTGGCCGTCGGCGTCAGCCCATCCACCGTCGTAATCACCGGCGTCGTCCGGCTGAACCCCGTCGTCCCGCCCAGTGCCCACTGTCCCAACGTGTAGATCCCGAACCCGCCCCGCAGCACCGTCTTCGAATCGAACGAATACGCCGCCCCGATCCGCGGCTGGAAATTGTTCCGGTCCGGCGCGAACGCAAACCGCTGATCCCCATCCTTCCCCGCAAACTGCAAACCGCCCGTCAGCCCCTTACAAGCCGCGCAATTCTCCACACCCGGCTTGCCCGAAACCTGCGCCGCAATCGGGCTCGCCTGCCCCAGTGCGAACCCCGTCGTCATCTGGTTATACCGCTCCGCCACCGGGCTCTCGTAGTCCCAACGCACACCCAGATTCAGCGTCAACTTCCGAGTAATCTTCCAATCATCCTGGAAGAAGAACGAGTAATATTTGGACCGGTACGCTGGCGTGATCGGCAGCGTCAACGACCCGCCCGTCGGATACCCCAACAACGCGCTCGCAATCTCATTCCCGCTCAACGCGTCCGCCCGGTTCGGGTCCGCCTGCGTCCACAACTTCGTAAACGTGAACGATCCGCCCGCCGGACCGAAGTTCAAATTGGTGGTCCGGAAGTCCCGCAACTCCACGCCAAACTTCATCACGTGCGTCGCAATCACCTTCCCGCCCGACGCCGCCAGCGTGTACGTATCATCCCCCTGCACCGACGGCCCCGCCCCCTGCGCCTGGTAAGTCCCCATCGAAATCTGCGGATACTGCGGCCGCGCAAACTGGCTCACCAGCGACGCCGGCAACCCCAACGTCGTCGGATCAAAATTCGTCGTCTGGTCATTGCCCGACAAATTCTCCAACCGCGAAAATCCGCCCCGCAAATTGAATGTCGTCGACGCATTGATCGTCCGCGTCCAATCCAGCGTCAACGTCCGCCCACGCCGCCCGCGCGGCAGAATCGTGCTCACCTCCGCCGGGCTGTTATCGGGGTAGCGCTGGTCGCAACAGCGAATCATGTTCGTCTCGCCATACCGCCCGAAAAACGCGTTCTTGTCCCCCAGCCGAAAATCCATCCGCCCCGTCCACTGCCAAAGTTCCCCCTTGTTCGGCGTCGCCAAAAAGAAGTTGTTGATCCGCGCCGGCCCATCACCCGCCTGCGTCGGATTCGGATAATAACTGACAATCTTCGAACCCA
>CANIFK010000346.1 GCA_947466555.1 Acidobacteriota bacterium
CAAAAGCCCCTGGTGGAAACAGATGGCCGTCTTCGTCACCGAAGACGACTCCCAGGGCGGCGTCGACCACGTCGACTCCCACCGCACCGTCCTCATGGTCGCCAGCCCCTACGCCCGCAAGAACTACGTCTCCAAAACCAACTCCAGCTTCCCCGGTCTGCTGAAAACCGTCTTCCGCCTCTTGAAGCTCCCCGCCCTCAACCTCTACGACGCCACCGCCGCCGACCTCGCCGACTGCTTCACCGACAAACCCGACTTCACCCCCTTCACCCTCAAACCAATCCGCCCCGAACTCTTCGACCCCGCCAAGGCCCGCGACCCCCTCGACCCCAAACCCGGCCCCCGCATGGACGACCCCAAAGCCCTCCGTGAACAGCACCAGCAACCCTAATGCGTTCCCGCCCAGGTACTAGGGTCTTGGTGCTCTACCCCCTACGGAAGTATGCCTAGTGCAGTTGTAAGGTTTAGAAAATAATAGACTAAACCTCGATTTCGTCAAGCTATACTGCCCCTATGTTGCGCTCCGGAAAGTCCCTCCTCCTCGCCCCCTTCTTCCTCCTCGTCGCCTCCGCCGCTCCGTTCACGATCAGCGTCAACTTCACCGGCGGTCTCACCCTCACCCAGCAAGCGGTCTTCACCACCGCCGCCAATACCTGGATGAGCCTCCTCCCCTCCTATCAGACCGGTATCAACATCTCCGCCCTCACGATCAATGCCGCCGGCGCCGCCATCGATGGCGTGGGCGGCGTCCTTGGCTCCGCCGGTCCGGACACGGTCACCTCCCAGGGTGGCTTTGTCCTCGCCACCACCGGCAGCATGGATTTCGATTCGGCCGATCTCGCCAACATGGAAGCCAACGGAATCCTGCTCCCCGTCATCCTCCACGAAATGGCCCATGTCATGGGCTTCGGCACCCTCTGGACCAACAACGGCGTCTATATCAACAACAGCGGCCAGTACACCGGCCCCGCCGCCCTCAGTACGTACCAAACGGAATTTTCCCAGCCCAGCGCCACCTTCGTTCCCGTCGAACTCGGCGGCGGCTCCGGTACCGCCAACGGTCACTGGAACGAAGTCGATGGCGGCGGCGCTCTCACCGGCATCGTCAGCCCCCTCGGCGACATGCGCTACGAACTCATGACCGGCTGGATCAGTAGCCAGTACTTCATCAGCCAAACCACCGTCGCCTCTTTCGTCGATATCGGCTACGTCGCCGCCTCCACCGAAGTGCCGGAACCCGCGCCAATGGCCCTCCTCAGCATCGGCCTGCTCGCCATCGGCGCTCTCCGCCGCCGCGTCCGCTAGATTTCGTTCCCCAATAAAACTTAACTTCGATAGAATACCCCCATGAAATGGCTCCTCGCCGTTGCGGCGGTTCTCTGTCTACCCGCCGCCGAAACCCCGGCTGAGTTCTTCGAAACCAAGGTCCGCCCGGTTCTCGCCAAGAACTGCTTCTCCTGCCACACCCAAACGAAGCTCGGCGGCCTCGCCATGTTCTCCCGCGAGGATCTCCTCAAAGGCGGAAAATCCGGCCCTGCCCTCGTCCCCTCCGACCCCGAAAAAAGTCTCCTCTTCCAAGTCATCTCCCACCAGCACGCGAGCCTCAAAATGCCGCCCTCCGGCAAGCTCGACGACGCCTCCATCGCCGCCCTGAAAACCTGGATCGCCACCGGCGCCACCTGGCCCGAAAGCGCCGTCAAACCCAGCAAACAATACGCCGTCACCGCCGAACAGCGCCAATGGTGGGCCTTCCAGCCCGTGAAAAACCCTGCTGCCCCAACCGTCAAAAACAAAGCCTGGGTCAAGACCCCCATCGACGCCTTCATCCTCTCCGCCCTCGAAGCCAAGAACCTCAAACCCACCGCCCCCGCCGACCGCCGCACCCTCATCCGCCGCGCCACGCTCGACCTCACCGGCCTCCCTCCCACCGCCGCCGAAATCGACGAGTTCGAAAAGGATAAATCCCCCCAAGCCTTCGCCAAAGTTGTCGACCGGCTCCTGAACAGTCCCCACTACGGCGAACGCTGGGGCCGCCTCTGGCTCGACGTCGCCCGCTACTCCGACGACAAGCTCAACTCCACCATGGACGAACCCCGCCCCAACGCCTTCCGCTATCGCGATTGGGTCGTCCAGGCGCTAAACAAGGACCTCCCCTACGACACCTTCGTCAAAGCCCAACTCGCCGGCGATCTCTTGAACAACCCCGACCTCATCGCCGGCACCGGCCTCTACGGCCTCAGCCCCGAGTTCCAGGACGACCGTGTCGACGTCACCAGTCGTGGCTTCCTCGGCCTCACCGTCGCCTGCGCCCAGTGCCACGACCACAAGTTCGATCCCATCCCCACCAAGGATTACTACTCGCTCTTAGGTGTCTTCAACAGCTCCAAACAGAACGAGTTCCCGCTCGCCCCCAAGCCCGAAGTCGACACCTGGACGGCCAAGAAAAAGGCGCTCGATAAAGCCAAGGAAAACCTCGACAAGTTCTACGCCAAACAGGCCGAACAGCTCGCCGAGATGTTCGCCGCGAAAGCCGATAAATACCTGTTGGCCGCCCAGGACAAAGGCCCCTACGACGGCCTCGATGCCGAGACCATTCAGAAGTTCCGCAACTATCTCAAGAAGAAAGATCGCCTCGCCAAAATCAACGAAAATCCCAATCTTTTCCGCGCGGAACTAATCGCCGTCCAGGAAGAGAAAAAGGAAATCGACGATACCAACAACATCCGCCTCGGCGGCTCCAAGGAACGCCGCGATCTCTCGCAAGCCGACCTCCTCTCCCTCGCCCCCGACAAGTTCTATCTGTGGCGCGATTTCTACCGCGCCGGCGGCGTCTTCCACTACGGCCCCGCGAAAATCGATCGCTTCCTCGAAGGCCAATGGCGTGAGCATCTCAATCTGCTCAAACAAATCGTCGACGTGGCCCAAAAGGCGCTCCCCGAACAGTACCCCTTCCTCCACGCCATGGCGGATAACGAGAAGCCCAAAAACGAGCGCATCTACCTCCGTGGCAACCGCGCCAACCTGGGCGACGAAGCCCCCCGCGGCTGGCTCACAATTCTCTCCGCCAAAGCCGAACCGGCCAAATTCGAAAAGGGCAGCGGCCGCCTTGAACTCGCCGAAAAAATCGCAGCCAAGGACAATCCCCTCACCCCCCGCGTCATGGTCAACCGCATCTGGCAGGGCCACTTCGGCGAAGGCATCGTCCGGTCCACCTCTAACTTCGGACGCCTCGGCGAAAAGCCCTCCCACCCCGAACTCCTCGATTACCTCGCCAGCAAATTCATGGAGCAAAACTGGTCCATGAAAGCCATGCACCGCGAGATCATGCTGTCCTCGGTCTACCAGCAGGCAACCGGCAACATCGAAGGCGAAAATCGTCTCCTCGAACAGTTCCCGTCCCGCCGCCTCGACGCCGAATCCCTCCGAGATTCCCTCCTCGCCGCCTCCGGCCGGCTCGACCCCGCCATCGGCGGCAAACCCTTCAACCTCGAAGACACCAAACAAACCCGCCGCACGATCTACGGCTACGTCAGCCGCCGCCGCACCGACACGCTCCTCAACCTCTTCGACTTCCCCAACCCCAACGCCACCAGCGAAAAACGCGCCTCCACCGACGTTCCCCTCCAGCGCCTCTTCCTGTTGAACAGCGCCCTCATGGCCGACTCCGCCGACGCCATCGATAAACAAGCCGCCGCCCCCACGCCCGAAGAAAAGATCCGCAAAGGCTACCGCGCCATCTTCGGCCGCGTGCCGTCAAAAGCCGAACTCGACCTCGGCCTCCAATACACCAAAGCCGGCGGCGACGCCTGGCCCCAATACTGGCAGGTCCTTCTTGCCACCGACGAATTCCTGATGGTGAGGTAACGACAGATGATGACCCGACGCGATCTCCTCCAAACCGTTGGCATGGGCTTCGGCGGCTGCGGCCTGGCGACAGCCGCCGCAGGCACGCATTTCCCCGCCCAAGCCAAACACATCATCTTCATCTTCCTGAACGGCGGCCCCTCCCAAGTCGATACCTTCGACCCCAAACCGCTCCTCCAAAAACATCACGGCAAGCCCATGCCAGCCGGGCCCAACCTCAAAACGGAGCGCAAAACCGGCAACCTCCTCGGCTCCCCCTTCCAGTTCAACAAGTGCGGCAAAAGCGGCATCGAAGTCAGTGAAATCTTCCCCCGCATCGGCCAGAACATCGACGAGTTCACCGTCATCCGGTCCATGTATACGGACCGTCCCAACCACGAACCGTCGCTGTTGATCATGAACTGCGGCGTCCCGCTCCCGGGCAAGCCATCGATGGGCAGCTGGCTCAGCTACGGCCTCGGATCGCTCAACAAAAACCTTCCCAGTTTCGTCGTCCTCTGCCCCGGCGTCCCCGTCATCGGCAGCCAGCTCTGGACGTCAGCCTTCCTCCCCGCCGTCCACCAGGGCGTGCACCTGGAAACCAAGGAGAAGGACGTCCGCAAACTCGTCCCCTACATCACCCCCCGTCGCGGCGCCGAAGAACAACGCCGCCAAATGGACCTGTTAGCCTCCCTCAACAAACTCCAATCCGAAAGCAAATTCGATAGCGGCGTCGAAAGCATGGAAGTGGCGTTCCGCATGCAGAAGGAAGCCCCCGACGTCTTCGACATCACCAAGGAGCCGGAGAAGGTGCGCGAACGCTACGGCGATACCGCCGTCGGCCGCGGCTGCCTCATGGCCCGCCGCATGGTCGAAAAGGGCGTCCGCATGGTGCAGATCTATCACGGCAACGGCCAGCCCTGGGACAACCACGACGACATCCAGATCCACCGAACCCTCGCCCGCGAAGCCGACCCCGCCATCGGTTCGTTAATCGAAGACCTCCGCGACCGCGACATGCTGAAAGAAACCATCGTCCTCGTCGGCGGCGAATTCGGCCGCACCCCCAGCGTCGAAGTCAGCGGCCTGGTCAGCCATCAAAACGGTCGCGACCACAACAACCACGGCTACTCCATGCTGGTAGCCGGCGGCGGTTTCAAAGGCGGCATCACCTACGGTGCCACGGACGAATTCGGCTTCAAAGCCATCGATAAACGTGTCTACGCCCACGACCTGCAAGCGACGATGCTGAAGCAAATGGGCATCGACCACACGAAACTCACCTACCGTTACGGCGGTCGCGACTTCCGCCTCACCGACGTAGGCGGCAACCTAATCCCAGACCTCATCGCATGAAAAAGAACCCGCTGCTAGCGCCCCTGGCGCTCTTCGTCCTCGCCTGTTGCCTGCCCGCGCTGCAGATGGCAAAGGACAACGAAGTCAGCTTCGGTGTACACGCCCTGGGCATGGGCTGGCTCGGCCTCTTCGCCGGCGTGTTCGGCTGGTACGCCAACCCCTTGTGGGCGCTCGGAGTCATCTGTAGTGCCTTCCGCAAGCGCATCCCAGCGATCCTGTTCGGCCTCCTCGCCCTCCCCATCGCCCTGACGGTATTCAACGACATCGGCCGCGAGCTCCCCGGCGACGAAGGCAACGTCACCAAGACGGCAATCGTCCGTCTTCTCCCCGGCGCCTACCTCTGGTTCGCCAGCCTCGTCGCCCTCCCCATCGCCGCCTTCTTCCGCAAATAATTGGTGCCAGGCACCAATTATCCCCTCCCCCAGACATTCCCTAGGTGACTGTCACCAAGGAATTATCCGACCACTTCTCCCTCCCACCCCCTACTGTTGAAAGTGCAAAAACGCGCCCCAGAAATACGGTTTCTGCAACGCCGACCCACCCCGCAACAAAGCCAACTTCGCCTCCCGCAACGCCTCCCCCGGCGTCCGCCCCAACTGAATCTGCCGGTACATCTGCTCCATCAACTGCGGCGTGCTCGCATCATCCACCTCCCACAACGAAGCCACCACATTCTCCGCCCCCGCCCCCAAAAACGCCCACGCAAACCCCCCCAGCCCCTCCCCGCGGAACGCCTTCGCCCCCGCCGCCGTACAAGCCGACAACGTCACCAACTGCGCCCGCATCGGAATTTTCGCCACGTCCCGCGCGTACAGCTTGGAAGCCCCCCCCTCCGGCGACAACAAAATCGCCGATTCCAACGGCCGTAACCGGTTCGCCACCGCATGCGCCGCAAAATGCACATACGCCGGGTCTTTCGCC
>CANIFK010000347.1 GCA_947466555.1 Acidobacteriota bacterium
CGCCGCCCGCGCCCGCCCCAGGTCCAAATCCACATGCGAAGCCAGGGACACCCGCACCCGTCCCGCGTCCAAACACGTCACATCCAGGACATCCGAAGCCGACTCAATCCGCCCCTCAGAATACAACAACCCCAGCGCCAGCTCCTCGTCCTGCCCCGGCGTCCGCAGCGTAATTCCCCACGCCGCCACCCGCCGCTGGTCTTTGAACGAGTGCTCAATCAGCACCTCCAGCGGCGCCTCATCGGCCAGCCAATCATCCTCCGCGCGCGGCCCGCCGGCACCCCAGCGCTCGACGGGCACACGCCGCGGCATCGCCTAACCCCGCAGGGTCTCCAGCAGTTGCACAGCCTTCATAATGTCGTCCACGTGCGACAACTTCGCTTGGTGCCGGTCGTCCATGTCCTGATCCAGCGACACTTCCCGCTCAATCGTCAACGCGCCCGTATACCCGATTTCCTTCAGCGTATCGACGAAATTCGCCATGCCCACTGATCCCTCGCCCAGCGGCATCTCCGTGCCCAACGACCCGGCGACGTTCTTATCCGGCCAATTCCCGTCTTTGCAGTGCACGCTGACGACATGCTTGCCCACCAGCTTCAACGCCGAAATCGGCTCGCTGGTCCCGTACAGAATCAGGTTCGCCGGATCGAAATTCAGCTTCAAATTCGGCCGCGCCACGTCTTCCAGGAAGTGCAGCAGCGTCTCGGCCGGCTCCTGTCCCGTCTCCAGCGCAAAGGTGATCCCGCGGACCGCGGCGTAGTCACAAATGCGCCGCACCATATCGCGCACCGGCGCATAAACCGGATCCGTGTGATCCTCCGGCACGAAGCCAATGTGGCACGCAAAAATGTCGACGCCAATCGCCGCCGTCATGTCGATGACCTCATAGGTCCGCAGTTCACGCGCCGTCCGCGTCGCCTCCGGAATGAAGCCCACCGTGTTCAACACCGTCGGAATATCGGCGTAGCTCTCGCCATCGTAGGCCGCGAAAACGGCGGTGACGGTGAAGTCCTCATCCTCCAACGCCTTGGAGTAGACCTCCGCCAATCCCGTGAAATCCACGGCGGCGGTAAAGCCCAGGTGCCCGCAGCGGAGCCCCAGAGACTTCACAGCCTGGATCATCTTAAGGGGATCTTGATCGCCCCAGAACATCAAACCGACTTCGAGTGGACGCAGTGTGGCCATGACCCAACCAGTCTCGCAACGGACTAAAGAATGTGCAACTGCCGGCTCTCCAGCTTCAGCAGTTTCTCCTTCGTGGGCAGCCCCCCGCCGAACCCCGTCAGCTTCCCGTTACTCCCAATCACCCGGTGGCACGGAATGATAATCGGGATCGGATTCGCCCCATTCGCCGCCCCCACGGCCCGTATCGCCGTCGGCCGCCCCACCGTTTTCGCAACAGCCCCATACGTCGTCGTTTCCCCATAGGGAATGTCCTGCAACGCCCGCCAGACGCTCACTTGAAACGGCGTCCCCTCCGGCGCCAGAACCAGATCGAACTCCGTCAATTTCCCCGCAAAATAGGCCTTCAACTGCTCAATCGCCCCGCGGAACGGCGCCCGGTCCACCACCCACGCCTCGTCCTGATGCCCGTGGAAGCGGACAATCCGCAACGCCTCCCGATCCCCGGCCAGCACCAGCGGCCCGATCGGAGTTTCCATTCGCCAGCAGGCGAGTTGACGCAAAATCGGAGTCACCAAAATAGTATGCCCGCCGCGGTGAGCGGCGGGCAATGGAATCAAAGAACGGAAGCCTTACCGGCCGACGTACTTCACACTGATCGTATCGGTCGCCGTCGTGCCCTTGGCGTCCGTCACCGCCAGCTCGATCACATAGTCGATCGGGCCGCGCGTGTTGAACTGCACCACCGGCTTGTCGGTGTCAGCAAACATGATCGTCGCCACCGGGCTACCCTTGGCGCTGGTCCATTTGTAGGTCAGCTTCCCGCCGTCAGAAGCAACCGACCCCGTGCCGTCCAGACCAATCTGGAACGCTTCGGTCGTGATGTTCTTCGGCTTGGCAGAGGCCGAGGTCGGCGTCGCCGGCGCGCAGCGGTTCGGCTTCTCTTCCGGCCCGCCTTCCAGGCACGGAATGGAGCTCAGATACGCGAAGATCGCTTCCACTTCCACGTCGTTCATGTCCTGATACACGGTCCACGGCATCACCTGCAACAACGGCGAAATCTGCGGATGCAGCTTGCGCAGATCGACACCCGTCTTGAACACCTGCTTGAAGTTCGCCAGGCTGCCCGTCACCGGACCCTGCGCGCTCGGCGTCAGGTTGCGCGACGTGAACGGCCCAAACACATTACCGCCGGCCAGATAGGTGGCCTTATCGATCACCTTCGCCTGACCGCGGAACGGGTCGCCACCGGCCTTGTAGGACGGGTTCGTGTGGCAGTCGTTGCAGCCGCCGATCGCGTTCACAAGGTAGCTGCCATAGCCCACCTGGTTCTTGTCTTTACCCGTGAAATCCAACGCCACCGGCGCGATGTCCAGGCCCTTCTTCACAGAGGCGGCGTCATAGACGACGGCCGTCTGCGCCTGTACCGCCGGCGTGTTCACAAGGCTCCAGGCGCCGGCGGCCACTACGGCCCCGGCTACCAACGCCGCGAAAGTGCGGACGTGATTCGTGTTCATTCTCATTGCTCCTGTTGTGTTTGGGTTAACGGCAAATCCAGAGGTCTACTGGATGTGAATCTTCACCACGTTGGTGACTTGCCCGTCGACGTTCAGCACAACGTCGACGATTCCTGCTCCACGTAAACTACGCGGAATTTCAATATTGATCTGGTCCTGACCGGCAAAGATGCCCTGCGCGCCCGCATAGGCCGCCGTCACCGTCGTGTTGCCAATCCGGGCAGTGACATCGGCGGCATGCGCGCGAATCCCCGTCCCGTACAGAATCAAAAACACCTGCCGGCCATCCGTGCCCAGATCGATCGGATTCAGTTCCACGGCGCCAGCCGCGCTCACGCGAACCGCGTTCGCCACCGTCTGCCCGCCGTCTTGATAACTGATCACGTTCGCCGCGGCGAAACCATTGACGCCGAACAACCCCGGCGCCACCGGCCGCACCAGAATCTCCGAACGGAACGGCGCCGTGCCAGCCGCGCCCGCTACCGAAACCGTCGCCGGCCCGGCCGCCACACCCGCCGGCAGTTGGAAGTTCACCTGCCCCGGCGAAGCGAAGAACAGCGGCGCCTGCCGCGACGAGCCCGCGGCGTCTTCAATCGTCAGCGTCAACCCGGCCAGCGTCGTCGGCGCCGGATTCGTCTCCGCCGCCGCCGTGGCCGCGGTGAACCCTGTGCCAAACGCGCTCCCAATCGAATCCGCCGCAAACACGCTGCGCTGGAAACTGGCCGCGTTCGCCGTCACAAATCCGGTGGCCGTTACGGCCTCAATCGCGCAGGCGTCGGTCATATTGTGCGCCCGGCTGCCATCGTTGCCAATGCCCGCCAGCAGCTCTTCAAAGGTCTGTAGCGGCACGTTGCTGCCATTCCGGCCCACCGCCGCCAGGCCCACCCAGCGGTCCGCCGCGCTCAACGGCGCAGCCGGATCGCCGGTCGCCCGCAGCGTGTGCCCATCGGGAACGCACAGTTCGGGATGGTCGAACGGAGCCCGTTCGAACTTCACCCGGTCGTCCGTCAGTGCCTTCAGAAACTCGATCATATCCGCCTGGTCCTGCGCGCTCAGGTTCAGCGGCTTGATATCGGGACCATTCACCGGATTCGGCGCGTAATCGCCACCGCGGTTGTAGAACTCCAAAACCTGTTTCAGCGTCGCCTGCCCGCCGTTGTGAAAGTACGGACCGGTGAACTCCACGTTCCGCAACCCCGGCGTCTTGAACCGTCCCCGCGACGAAGCGGGGGAGTTGTCGGTGGGCAGCACGCTCGCCAGCGGCTTCCCAAAGCCATCGTTACCGCCCAGGCCCACGTCTTCCGCAATCGGCCGAACGCCGATGTGGAAGAAGCCCGTGTCGCGACCCTGCTTCAACGGGTCGTTGCTGTTAAAACCGCTGTGCGTCGCCAGCGTCGTCTCCGCGCCGGCGTGGCAGTTGCTGCAACCGGTGCGGCCAATGAACAGCCGCAACCCGGCGATGGCCGAGTTGTTCAAGGCATTCAGATTCCCCTCGGCGAAACGGTCCACCGGGCTGTCGTTCGAGACCAGCGTGGCCTCATAGGCCTGCACCGCCATACCGAAGAACATCGAGAAGTTCGCCTCGGCCTGCGAGTAGCGGTCCCCATCGGCTTCCACCGTCTGCGCCGATTCCCAATACGCCGGCTGGAACGCCGTCTTCACGAGGTCCAAATAGGTGGTGCCCCGCGCGAACCCGCGCCCCTGCGCATTGGCATACCGCGCCAGCACACTGTCGTCAGCCGCCACGCGCTGGTTTGCCAGCGGCCGCGCCGGCAACAGCTTCCGGCCCACTTTGCCCCAGCTCCGGTCGTAGGACATCTCCGACAGGTTCAATACCGGTCCCACCGCCTGCGACGCCAGGCTCGATTTATCCAGCCGCAGCGCCTCCGCCTTCAGCGTTCCGCCGGCGGACGTATAGACCGTCGCCCCCGTGTCCGACACGCCGAACGGCGACTGGCCCGAAAACGTCTCGCTCGCCCGTCCATCCCAGAAGTTCCGGTAGTTGAACACGGAGTTGATCACCGAAGGCGCATTCCGGTCCGTCACCCGGCGCACGTTCAGCGAACTGGCCTGAAACACCGGGTCCCGCACGTCGCTGGCAAGCTCACCAGCCACGCCCGGCAACACCTCTTGCAGCTTCCGGCTAAACATCCCCGCCGACCCGGCCCGGTACGTCACATCCCGCAACACCTGCGAGTTCTGCTGCTCCGGATTCGCCAACCGGTGAAACGGAAAATCGGCCGCCGTCAGCTTGTAGTTCGTGGGAAAAGTCCCGGCCGGATTAGCCAATTGATTGGTCAACCGGTGATCGGCGCCCGCGTGAAAATGGCAGGAGGCGCAGGCGGTCTTCCCGTCGCTGCCCACCTGCATATCCCAGAACAGCGCTTTCCCCAGCGCCAGCAGCGCCGCGTTGTCGCGCACGTAGGTCGACAGGTTTCCCGGGGCCGGCACCGTAACCGTCTTCAACGACGGCACGTTCGTCGGGGCGCGCTGCGCCATCCCAACAAATGCGGTCAAGCCCAGGAAGCTGATACCCAAAGTAAATCTAGACACCCAGTGCCTCCGGTTTGCAATTTTACACATATGACGCAACAGTACAGAAGTCTATCGGCTGCGACAGCCAAAAATGTAAGGTAAGGTTCCCATTATAGTTGAATCTATGTCGCTTTTCACCCGCCGGGCCCTGTTTGCCGCCCTCGCCGCCGGCTCCCCCGTCCGCCAGATCACAAAGGGCCCCGGTTTCCACTGGTTCGGCTATTACGACAAGCTGCAATTCGACCCCACCTGCCGCTACGTCCTCTCCAACGAAGTCACCTTCGAAGGACGCTCCCCTCTCGCCACCGACTCCATTCGCGTCGGCATGATCGACACCGGCGACCGCGACCGCTGGACCGACCTCGGCACCTCCGCCGCCTGGAACTGGCAGCAGGGCTGCATGCTCCAATGGGTCCCCGGCTCGAAGACCGACGTCATCTGGAACGACCGCGTCGACGGCCAATTCGTCGCCCACATCATGAATGTGAAGACCGGTAAAAAGCGGACCATCCCCAGCCCCGTCTACACCTTGAGCCCCGACGGCAAATGGGGCATCACCTGCGACTTCCGCCGCCTGAACGACGTCCGCCCCGGCTACGGCTACGCCGGCGTGCCCGATCCCAACGTCAACAAACTCATCCCCGACGACGTCGGCATCTGGCGTGTCGACCTCGCCACCGGCAAGCGCACCCTCCTTATCAGCGTCGCCGACGCCGCGGCCGTCCCCTACCCCGGCGGCTATTCCAACAACGCCAAGCACTGGTTCAACCACCTGCTCATCAGCCCCGATGGCACCCGCTTCATCTTCCTCCACCGCTGGCGCGGGGATAAGGAGGGCAAGAGCTTCTCCACCCGCCTGTTCACCGCCAACGCCCAAGGCAAGGAACTCTACGTCACCGATCCCCACGGCAAGACCTCCCACTTCATCTGGCGCGACCCGCA
>CANIFK010000348.1 GCA_947466555.1 Acidobacteriota bacterium
CCCTTCGCCGTCAACCGCAAAATAAACTGCTCCATCACAATCCGGTCATCCGGCCGCGTATCCCGCAACCCCTTATCCGCCAAAAAAATCAACTTAATCGCCGCCCGCATCTGCGCCGGCTGAAACGCCGAAGCCGTCTGCTGAATCTGCTCCGCCCGCGCCCGCCACATCGGCACGCCCTGCTTTGAAAAATGCCCCTGAATCGCCTGGGCATTCATCAACTTCGCCTCTTTCGCCGCCAGCGCAAACCGGAACTGCGTCGCCAAAAACGCCAACGCCAACGGCAAATACTCCCCATCCCGCACCAGCGTGTCCAACACCTCCAACGACCCCTTCCGGTCCCGCCGCCCCAGTGCCGCCACCAACGCAAAAATCGTCGATTCCCGCGCATCCGGCACCAACTGCTGCACATGTTGAATCGTCGCCGACGTCGTCAACAGCCGCAACTTCTCCAACTCATTCGCCAACCGCGTCGCGTTCGATCCCGTCGCCTCAATCAGCAAATCCAGCGCATCGCTCGCAATCGTCATCCCCAACTGCTTCGCCAGTCGCTGCGCCAAACTCCGCGCCTCCAGCGGCCCCGGATGCGGAAACTCAACCACCGCCTTCACCGGCGCATAATACTTCTTCACCCGCTCCAGCTTGGCCTTATCGTCCCCGTCAAAGTCATACCGCGAACACTGCAAAACCAACGTCACGCCCGGCGGCGGGTCTTTCAAAAATCGCACCAACCCCTCCGGCGGCTCGGTCGCATCCCCGCGCGGCAACGCCCCCTCCGCCCCCGTCACCCACAACAACCGCGTACTCGCAAACAGCGACATCGAACACGCATCGTCCAGCACGTCCGTCAGCGAAACCTCGTCCAAATCCAGCCGCGTGTACCCCTGCTCCCGGTCTTCCTCCGGCAAGGCTTTCTCAATCAAAACCTTCCGGCACTCATCCCGCCGCCAAGCATCCGGCCCCAAAAACAGGTACGCCGGCGCCACCTTTCCCGCCTTCAATTGCGACAGCAAATCCTCCGGCGTCACGGCCTAAAACGCCTCCAAAATAGAACTCAACACCGTCCGCGCCACGTCCCGGCTCAACCGCTCCAACGACTGGTCCAACTCCTCAAAATACTGCTGCTGATCCACCGACACCTCGTACCGCTCACGGAAGTCAAAACTCGGCCGGTTATACAGCACCTTCCCCGTCGCCCGTTCGGTCAAAATCAGCTGCATCGTCGCCTGAATCTGCACGCCCGCCGCGCGCCCCGTCGCCGGATCGAAGATCGTCGGATACGAAGCAAACGTCAATATCGTGCCCTTCAACACCGCATCCGCCTGCGTCGGATCGGTGATGATCTGATACTTCGTCCGCGCAATGAACTCGCGCGTCACCGCCCCCGCCAGCCGGTCCGCGAACTTATACCGCACCGTCAAATTCGTGAACGCCGGAATCGCAATCGTCTGAATCGTCTTCGGCAGCAAGTCCGACTTCCCGCCCACGTGATACCCGCAGCCGGCCAGCATCGAACTCAGCCCCAACAACCCCCGCCGCGTCATACCAGTTCCCGCAAGACCTCAATCGTAAGGTCCGCCTGCAACCGGAAATTATCCGCCGCCAGCCAGAACCAAGCCCCCGTCGGCGAATTCCGATCCGCCTCAATCGCCCCCACGGCATAGCCCGATTGCCCCGCCGCTCCCGTGTTCGTCGGCGGGTCCAATGACTCGTCCCGCACGTCCACGCCCTCTTCCTTCAACTTCGCCACAATCGCCTTCAAATTCGGCCGTTTCGCAAACTCCACCCACACGCTCGCCGCATAGCCGTGGAACGTCGGCGCATGCACCAGTCGCACGCTCGGCACCGGCAGCCCGGCCCCGTGCAGCTTCGCCAGCGCCTGCAACTCCCGCCCGATCCGCGCCTCCCGCTCCGGCAAACTGATCTTCGAATCCTCGCCCGTCCGCGGCAGCAAATTAAAGCTCAACTGCGCGTCAAAATGCTCTTTGGGCAGCGGCTTAAACGACAACAACGCCACCGTCTGCTTCTGCAATTCGTCAATCGCCTGCCGCCCGCTCTGGCTCGCCGGTTCAAACAGCGTCACCACCGCCCGGGCCACCGCCGCCTGCGCATGCAAATCGTTCAGAAAACTCGCCAGCAGCCACGTCCCCGCCTGCGGAATCAAATGAATCGGCGCCTCCACCGGCGTCGCTTCAAACGCCGGCGCTCGCAACACCGCCCCGGCCTCTTTTTCCAATGCGCCCGTCAAATCCACCAGTGGCGTCGCCGCGTCGGCCTGCTGAATCCGCGCCCACGCCTCCACCGCGAAGTTCGACGCCACAATCGCCGTCGCCTCTTCAATCATCGTCTCGTCGACGGCCGCCACAACTTCAATCTCGTCCTCGGTCGCCGCAAACACCGCCGCCGCGTCTTTCTCCAGCGTGGCCGACTGCAACCGCGGCCCCACATCCCCCACCGTATACCGGTCGCGAACCTCGCGGCCGAGCAGTGTATCGGCTCCAATCAACAAAACCGATTTAGCCAACTTGTGTCTCCGGAGTCTGTGCGGGCGATGACGATTTCCGGCGGATCAATCCGCCAATCCGAACCAAAATCCCACTCGCCACATACGTCGTGCCCAGCGCCAACAGCGCCGGCTGCGAAAAATTGAACAGCAAATAAATGAACGAGCCCAGCGTGATCACGCTCTTGAATGATCGCGGACTCAGCAAATTGAAATCTTTGAAACTCCGGTACCGCCACGTGCAAACCATCAGAAATGCCAACAGCCCGATCAGCGCCATCCACGCCACCGCGAAATACCAAACCCGCAACGGCTGCGAATCCAGCGCGTAAACCACCGCCGCCACCATCCCCGCCGCCGCCGGAATCGGCAGCCCAACGAAGTACTTCCGGTCCGGCCGCCCCGGGTTCTTCGGAATCGGATTCTCCGAAATGTTGAACCGCGCCAGCCGCGACGCCCCGCACAGCAAAAACAAAAACGTAATGAAATACGTGCCCCGCTGCAGCTGTACTCGCATCGCCGGGTCGACGATCGACCAGTCCACAAACTGTACGCCCCACGCAAACGCCAGCACGCCCGGCGCAATGCCAAAGCTGATCACATCCGCCAGCGAATCCAACTCCCGTCCGAAGTCCGAAACCGTGTTCGTCATGCGCGCAATGCGCCCGTCCAGCCCGTCCACGAAAACCGAAATGCCAATATAAATCGCCGCCAGCTCGAAATGCCTCCACGCATCCGCCACCTGCAGCGTAAAGTCCATCGACCCCCGGAACGTCTCCATAATCGCCAGAAATCCCAACAACAGATTCCCCGCCGTAAACAGCGTCGGCAACGCGTAAGCCGCCCGCCGCGGACGGCGATCCGGTGACTTCGGGTCTATCAGGCTCTCGGCGAAATTGAATCGCGACATGGGCTACTTTCTCCGCGCAATCACGCCGGAACCGGCCGAAACGCGCTCCCCTTCTTTCACTTGCAGCGTCCACTCAGGCCCCAGGAACATATCCACCCGCGACCCGAATTTGATATACCCAACCCGCTCGCCGGCTTCCACAATATCCCCGGCCTTCTTGTAGCAAATGATCCGCCGCGCAATCAGCCCGGCAATCTGCGAAAACACAATCTTCGTCCCGTTGCCCTCAACGGTAATGAAATTCTGCTCGTTGTCCGTCGTCGCCTCCGGCTTGCTCGCCACCAGAAACTTCCCCGTCTTGTATTCGACTTTCGTGATCTTCCCCGCAATCGGAGAACGGTTCACATGCACGTCAAACACGTTCAAAAAAATACTCACCCGCGTCTGCTCGCCCTCGGGTTTAATCGCAACAACCACCCCATCGGCCGGCGAAACCGCCACGGGCCCCGGCGGAATCGGCCGGTCCGGATCGCGGAAGAACCAAAGGCAAAATACAGCCAGAATCACGAAAGGAATGCTGAATGCCGGTTTGGTAAGGTAGCCCGTAAGGGCCCCGCCCGCCAGAAGGCCGAGCGCGTAGTAGATGCCGTCGATGACCATGTTTGAGATCGTTGCCTAAAGAGTTATTCTCTCAGAAACGGTGATGAGGCTCACAATTGCTTTTCTCGCCCTGGGAGTCGTGTACGCACAGGCCCCCATCAAGGCTCTGAATCCGAAGGTCCAGAAGGTGGTCGACGAAGTCTCCTCCGACCGCGTCGCCGCCTTAATGCAGCGCCTCGAAGGCTTCGGCACTCGAAATCTCTTCAGTTCCCAAACCGATCCCAAACGCGGCATCGGCGCCGCCGCCCGCTGGATCCGCGACGAGATGGCCTCCTACAGCCCTCGCCTCCAGGTCCGCCTCGATGAACACGACGTCAAAAAGGCGGCCCGCGTCTTCCGCGACGTGCACCTTATGAACGTCGTCGCCGTCCTCCCCGGCACCACGCAAAAGGATCGATATGTCCTCATCACCGGCCACTACGATTCCCTCAACATCATCCGCAAGAAGGAAGGCGAAATCGAAAAGATGGACCAGGAGGGCACCGTCGCCGCCGACGCTCCCGGCGTCTCCGACGATGGCTCCGGCACCGCCGCCGTCATGGAACTCGCCCGCGTCCTCAGCCAGTACGAGTTCGAAAAAACCCTCGTCTTCGTCGCCTTCGCCGGCGAAGAGTACGGCCTCGTCGGCTCGAACCTCTACGCCAAGCGCTCCGCCGCCGACAAGCAAATCATCGACGCCGTCCTCAACAACGACATCATCGGCAACGATCTCGCCGGCAACGGCCGCACCTCCAATTCCGCCGTCCGCATCTTCAGCGAAGACCCCATCGATTCCCCCTCTCGCACCCTCGCCCGCTACGTCAAGGAAATCGGCGAACGCTACGTCCCCTCCATGAAGGTCAACCTCGTCTTCCGTGCCGATCGCTTCGCCCGCGGTGGTGACCACACGCCTTTTGACCGTGCCGGCTTCCCCGCCGTGCGTTTCACCACAACGGCCGAGTTTTACGCCAACCAGCACTCCGCTACCGACACCTTCGCCAACGCCTCCCCCAAATACACCGCCTCCGTCGCCAAGGTAAACGCCGCCGTCGCCGCCACCCTGGCCCTGGCCCCACCGGCCCCCGACATCTCCACCAAAACCAAGTCCATCACCAGCGGCCTGGAAACCACCGGCCCCAACCTCGCCCGCGGCAAGTCCGGCTACGACGCCCTCCTCAAGTGGAAGGAGCAAGGCGACGTCACCGATCTCGCCGGCTTCTCCGTCGTCTGGCGCGACTCCGTCTCCCCCTACTGGGAAAAGGAGTTCTGGGTCGGCCCCGGCAAGGAGTTCCGCCTCGCGGATGTATCGATCGACGATATAGTTCTCGGCGTGAAGGCTGTCGACAAAGAAGGCAACGAAAGCCCCGTCAGCGTCTATCGCATCGTCCCCCGGTTGATACCCTAAAGGGAAAATGGCGACACGCAGAACGTTCCTCCAACTGGCCACCGCCTGGTGGTCCGCCGCGGCCTTGCAAGCCCAGCAACAACCGGCCACTTTCCTGAACGCCACCGAACTCGAAACCCTCCGCCGCCTGACCAACATCCTCGTCCCTGCCGACGAGCGCTCCGGCGGTGCCAACGCCGCCAAAGTCGAACTCTACATCGATAGCGTGTTAGCCCACGCCAATCCAGCCCTGCAAAAGACCTGGCGCGCCGGCATCAAACGTTTCGAAAAGGCCGACGAACCCAAGCTCCAGAAAATCGCCGCCAACGAATTCACCCCCCGCACGCCAGACGAAAAGTTCTTCGTGCTGCTGAAAGACGCCACCGTCGAAGGCTTCTACACCTCGCAGGAAGGCATCCTGAAGGAGCTCGGCTACCGAGGCTACACCCACCTCCGCGAATTCCCCGCCGCCGACATGTCGCTCGTCAAAGTGCCACCGGGCTATCACGCCCGCCTCCGGGAGCGCAGCTAACATGGCCACTCAATACGATGTCTGCATCATCGGCTCCGGCGCCGCCGGCGGCATGACGGCCTACGTCCTCACCAAAGCCGGGCTCAACGTCGCCATGCTCGAAGCCGGCCCCCGCCGCAAACCGGAGGAGATGCCGGTCCACCGCGTGCGCCGATGGAACCTGCCCCACCGCGGCCTCCGCGGCGATTACTTCCAGGAATACCTCG
>CANIFK010000349.1 GCA_947466555.1 Acidobacteriota bacterium
CAAGGCATCGCCCTCCTCGCCGTCCCCGTTCCCACCGTCGTTCAGACCTACCCCGAAGAACTCGTCCCCAACCCAGCCATTCTCCCCAAGGACCGCAACGTCATCCCCCACCTCCGCCGAAAGCTCTTAACCCTCCTCGAAAACGATATCGAGGTCCTCGATCTCTACCCCGAGTTCATGCGGCTCCGCCAAACCGAATCCCGCCCCCTCTACATCCCTGCCGACAAGCACTGGACCGAACGCCCCCAACGCCGCGCCGCCGAACTCATCGCCGCCCGGATCGCCCGCTACCCTTGGGCCAAAGCCGCCATGTCCAAACCGCCCCTCTTCCGCCAGGCCGAAGAGAAATTCACCGAAGCCATGGAGTTCAGCGATTTCCTTCCCGACGACATTCGCCGCCTCGCCGCCATCCAAGCCAAAACCACCTACTTCGCCAACGTTTCCACCGGCGCCCAACCCCTCTCCGTCCAGTCCCCCAACTCCCCCGTCCTCGTTACCGGAGACAGCTTCGTCAATTTCAGCTACCCTCTCCACGGAGGCCTGATCGGCCACCTGGCCCGCGAAATCAATCAGCCCGTCAGCGTCACCCAAATCGCCGGCAACACCGTCAACACCTTCCAGGACATGTTCCGCGACCCCGAAATCCTAAAGGGAAAAAAGGTCGTCGTCTGGATCATGAACTACGACCCCTTCAGCTGCAATTGGATGATGCCCGAAAAGTTCACCGTCCCCAAGCGCTAGCTCAAACTACTTCTTCTTCGGCACCCACTCCCGCTTCACCATCTCCGGCAGCCCCGCCCAATCATGCAGGAAGAAGATGGCGTAGTTCACCACCCAAACCACCACCTTCGCCTCCCCCAGCGCCGTCCGGTTCCGCAGCAATTCCTTCACCGGCTGTACCGTCCCGCCCGGCACCGGCATCATCGCCACCGGCGCGTTAATCGCCTGCGCCAACTGCGGCCCCAACATGTCCGAATAACTGTCCCCAATCAACAGCACCGGCCCGCTCTCGTAGTTCCCGTACGGCTTTCCATCCAACCGCGAAATGAAGTCGTATTCGGGATGCAAAAACGGTTCCACCGCCGCCTTGTCTGCGTCTGACAACAGCGGCAACACACTCATCGGATACTGCAAATTCGATTTCGCCACCGTATACAACGGCGCAGCCTTCTTCGCCGCCTGGAACGCCGGATACCGCCCCAGCCGCTCCGCCAGCATCCGCACCGCCACCGCCCGCCCCGCCGGCGACCAATGGCTATCGGCCGGCAAATACAACGGGTCTTTCGACACATCCCGCGCCTTCAACAACTCCGGCAGCAGGTCCACAACTTCCACATCATCGCTCAACATCTCAAACAACACTTTCCGCAAATGCGGCGCCACAATCCGGTCCGCCGGAACCCCGCGCGGCACAATCCGGTCCATGTAGATGTCCGACATCTTCGGCACCGGCACAAACAGCAAATCAATCCCCTGCTTTTTCAACCACCGCGACGTCGCCCGCACCAAATCCGGCCCCAACAACCCTTCGGTCCACGCAAAAGCATCCGGCGCCTTCGGCGTCACATACTCGCCCGTGTACATCTCGTTGAACAACGGCGGCGTCCCGGCCGCCCGCAGCAGAAAATGTTTCGTCGTAGGATCCGCCGGCAGCGTCCGCGGCGCCTCGGCATCCATCACCGCCCGCAGCTCTTTCCGCAGCTCCGCCAGCCCCTCAAACCATGCGGTGTAGCTCCCCTTCCGCTCCGCCGTCATCGCACGCAACGTCGCCGCAATGGACGCCTTCCGCGCCCGCTCCACCACCGGCGTCTGCGCGCCCAGTCCAACCGCGCCCAACAATCCCGCCAACTCTCTCCGCGTCACGGTAACTCCTCCTCCACAAAATACGGCGTCAAATCAAAATCCTCAGTATCATCGGACCGCTGCATCGACCGGATATCCTCCGCCGCCGACTTCAAACGAACCAACCGCAACTGTACAGTGTCCCCCACCTTATGCCCCGCCCCCGGCAACAGGACCCGCTTCCGCATCGCCAGAAATACGACAATCGCCTCCGGCTTCCCGTAGCTCCCCGCCTCCACTTTGTCCACCTTCAACTTCCCGTAAATCAACGCGTCCTCGTACGGCGCCGTCCCCGGCTGGATCGCCCGCGACATCTGCACAATCCGCCCCCGCACCGTCACCCGTTCGGAATCCGCCACCACCGCCGGAGCCGCCACTGGGGCCACCGGCTTCTCCTCGACAACGGCCTCCACCACCGGCGCCTTCACCTCATGCGAAATCAACTTCCGCTCTACCGCGCCCAACTCCACCACCGGCCAATCTTCCAAATACAGGTCCCGAATCGCAAACTCATAAACCAACACCCGCGTCGCCGCCAACCGCCCCGTCCGCGCCGCCCGCAACAACTCGTTGCGCACCGTCGCCCCCGCGCCATTCATCGCAATCACATCCACCGGCGCGTTCAAGTGGTACGCCAGATGCTCTCCCAACCCCGCCTTCTGCCCCCACTCCAAAGAAGGCGACGAGTAGATGTTCGTGAAACTATCCCCCAGCAACAGAACCTCGGCCGGCCCCGCATCCCCCACCGGTTCCACCACGTCAATCGCCACCCGCTCGGTCCCAAACAGCGTTTGGTCCGCCGGCAGTTTCAACATCCCAACCAGGTCCCCCCGGCTCTCCGCCGTCGCGGCCCGCAAACGGTACAAGGGCGCCGGCGCCGACCAAACTTTCCCGCGCAACGAATCCGCCATCCCCCTCGCCACCCGGTCCATGAACCGCGGCGTCCAATGCGTGTCCTGCCGCAAATACCAAGGCGCGTCCCCCGCCTCCATCCATTTTTCCAACGGCAACACCGTCGCGCCATATCCCTCGACAGCCGCCCGGAACTTCCCGAAATCCGCGTTCTGAGCCGCGCCAATCAACGTCCCCTTATCGGGCACCGGCGCCACCACCAGTTGGATGCCCAGCCGCTTGCAATCCTCCGCCAACTGCCGGAACGCGGGCAACGGGTCCGGATGCGCCACCGCCAACCCGTCCTTATCGATCATCCCCTTCGCCTTGGCCTTCAGGTAATCGGCGTCCAGAAACGGTTGGCCGAAAAGGTAGCGCAACCCCGGCGCATAATACAGCCACCCATCCCGCCCAATCGTCACCTTCTCGTTCCCAAACCCGCCAACCCCGGTCAGCAACATCTGCAACCGCGGCTGCACCCACTTCTTCAGAACAGACCCGTCGTCCACGCTCCGTCCCAACGCCGCCAGCGTCTCCCGCGTCGGCGGAAACCCGACCCCAGCAAAATTCCCCAGCCCCCCGCCTCCAGCCAACTGAGCCACCACCGGCACCAGCAGAGCGACACAAAACCCAACAGACAGCGCCCGCGCCACGCCGCGCCCAACGGCGGTCGTAGCCAGCTCTTTCTGGCTCGCCTCCTCGGTCACGAGTGTCGGATTGTTCGGGATCGGATCTTTCGCCATATCAGAACTGGTAGTACAGGAACGGATTCACCGTCTGCGTCCACATGAATAGAACACTCAACACCAGCGTCAACAAGCAAACGCCAACCTTCCACGGCGTGATCCGCTGCGTGAAATTCCAAGCCTGCGGCATCGCCCAAACCACCACCGCGCACACGGCGAAACAAAACAGGTGGTACTTCGTATAAACCACCGCGCCCAGAATCGCCCCGTCTCCGGTGCCGCCAAACATCGCCCCCACAAACCGCCACGCAATCGCCAGCGATTCGGCCCGGAAGAACACCCACCCCACGCAGACAATCAGAAACGTCACCGCGCCCTTCAACACACCCGGCAACCGCGAATAGAAACTCTTCTTCCCCTGCGCCCGTTCCAAGCCAAGCATCGCCCCGTGAATTGCGCCCCAAATCACAAAGGTCCACGACGCCCCATGCCAAAGCCCGCCCAACAGCATCACCGTGAACAGGTTGCAATAGGTGCGCGCCTCGCCCAACTTGTTCCCGCCCAGCGGGATGTACAGGTAATCCCGCAACCAGGTGGAAAGCGAAATATGCCACCGCCGCCAGAAATCCGTGATGCTCTCCGCCCGGTACGGGTCGTTGAAGTTCTTCGTGAACAGGAACCCCAGCATCAGCGCTAAACCGACCGCCATGTCCGAATAAGCCGAGAAGTCAAAGTAGATCTGAAACGCGTAAGCGATGACGCCAAACCAGGCATCGAACCATCGCAGCCCGGCCGCCCCGAACACCGTGTCCGCAATATGCGCCATCGGATTCGCCAGCAGAATCTTCTTCCCCATCCCCAAACAAAGAAACGCCGCTCCCCTCGCGAATTTTTCCCAGGTAAACTCCCGGTGGCGGATCTGCTCGGCGATGCTCCAGTAGCGAATAATCGGCCCCGCCAACTGGTGCGGGAACAGCGCCACGAAGCAGGCAAAATCCACCGGGTGCCGCAGCGGCCGCGCCTCCCCCCGGTAGACGTCGATCGCATAGCTCATCGATTGGAAGGTATAAAACGAGATCCCAATCGGCAGCGCCACGTGGATCAGCGGCAACGGAAGCGGACCGGCGCCCAGCCATCCGCTCAGCCCGTTCAGGTTCTCCAGGCCGAAATCATAGTACTTAAAGAAGCCCAAAATGAGCATATTTGTCGCCAAACTGACGAATAATGCGCACTTTTGAGCACGGTTTCGAGGCTCTCCTTTGGGCAAAAACGGCAAATCGCCGTCCTCCTGGGGCCCCAACCCCGAATAACGAACCAGCGCCAAACCGCAAAAATAGTCGACCAAAGTGCTGGTCAGCATCAACACAATCCACTTCGGATTCGCCCAGCCGTAGAAGGTGTAGCTGACGATGGTCAGCATCGTGGTCAGGAAGCGGAACGGCAATAAGTAGTTCAGCAACAGCACGATAGGCAGAAAATAGAACAGGAAGATGTGGCTGCTGAAGACCATTCGTGAGAGGGTTTGTCTTCCAAGTGTACCGCCGCCACACTTGCTACCATGAAGGGGTGCAGCTGAGAAATTTTGTTTTATCCATCGCCGCGCTCGCGCTCGGCTTCAGCCTCACCTGGGCCGCCGCCGCTCCCAAGAAAAAAGCGGCCACCACCACCAGCAAAGCCACGGCCGCGCGGCCGGCGGCGAAGAAGGCCGCGACCAAAGCCACGGCCCGTCGATACACCCCGCCCGTTGCCGCCACCCGGTCACGGGCGGCGACGACGTATGCTCGCGGCCGGGCGCGCGGGCGTAGCCCGCAGCCGGTCCCGGTTCGCCGTACCTACGGCCAGCAGGCGCCGACGACGGACCGCTACATGGAAATCCAGCAGGCGCTCGTCACGCGCGGCTACCTCACCACGCCGCCTTCGGGGACGTGGGATCCGGCCACTGTCGATGCTCTGAAACGGTTCCAGGAGGAACAGAACTTGCCGCCGACGGGGAAGATAACCTCTCTCTCCCTGATCGCCCTCGGCCTCGGTCCGAAGCGTACCCCGCTGACGACCACCACCACTCTCAACCAACCGGTGCCCTAACATGAAAATCGGAGTTCCCAAGGAAGTAAAAGACCACGAATCTCGCGTGGGTCTTGTGCCTGCCGGAGTAACCGCTCTGGTCGAAGCAGGCCATGAAGTGATCGTCGAAACAGGAGCCGGCCGCGGCAGTTCCCTGACCGACGCTGAATACGTCGAGGCCGGTGCGCGGATCCTACCCACCGCCGCCGAGGTCTGGACGCAGGCCGACCTGGTTATTAAGGTCAAAGAACCGCAACCCTCGGAGTTCCAATACCTCCGAAAGGACTTGGTGCTGTTCACCTATCTGCATCTGGCCCCGCTGCCGGAGCTGACGAAAGCGTTGCTCGATTCGGGCACCAACTCGGTGGCCTATGAAACCATCCGCGAAGAGAACGGCGCGCTGCCGTTGTTGACGCCGATGAGCGAAGTGGCTGGCCGGATGTCGGTCCAGGTGGGCGCACAGTATCTGGAAGCGCCGAATGGCGGCCGGGGAATTCTCCTCGGCGGCGTTCCTGGTACGGCGCCGGCGAACGTGGTCATTCTCGGTGGCGGCATCGTCGGACATAACGCCGCCAAGATCGCCGTTGGCATGGGCGCCCACGTGACGATCATCGA
>CANIFK010000350.1 GCA_947466555.1 Acidobacteriota bacterium
ATCTTTGACATCCCGAATATCCCATCGCCAACGCGACTGCCCAGGGCCAATCACGGGCAGTCGCCGGGCCAGCCGGCATCATAACCGCCCCGCGACTGATTTAAGCTATAGTCATGGCACTTTCCGAGCGAATTGTCGTAAATCCGGAGGTCCTCGCGGGCAAGCCCGTGATCCGCGGGACTCGTCTCGCCGTGGAGTTCATCCTCGAATTGCTGGCAGCCGGTGAATCCGAAAGCGATCTCTTGGAGAACTATCCAGGTCTCACGCGAGAGGACATTCTAGCCTGCTTGTCCTATGCCAGCTATCTGGCTCACGAATACCGCGCCTATCCAATCCCCGCATAAATGCGTCTGCTCGCCGACGAGAACTTCCCGAAACCATTTGTCGACGTCCTGCGCAACGGCGGGCACGATGTCATCTGGGCGAGAACAGACTGTGTCGGTTGGCCAGACGCAGCTCTTCTGGAATTCGCCGAGTCCGAATCGCGAATCTTGTTGACTCTCGACAAGGACTTCTGGCAAATCGCTCTCCAACGCCGCTCCCCACTCGAAAACGCCGGCGTCGTCCTGTTTCGCGCCCATCCCGCGACAGCACCGCATCTGGCCCCGTGCATCCGGACGTTTCTCTCCCACGCCCCCCCTACTCCCGCCACAATCGCAGCGCCCACAACCACGCCACCGCCGGCAGCAACATCACCGCCCCCGTCAACGCCGCCAACCCAAACGGCGACACCCCCCGGTCAATCAACACCCCGGCCGAACTCGACATCACCGCCATCATCGCCACGCTGAACCCGAACTCCACCGAAAACACCCGCCCCCGAAACTTGTCTTCGGTGTTCAACTGCAACAGCGCCGTCGAAAACACCCACGTTATCGACGTCCCTGCATGCGCCAGCGCCACCGCCAACCCCGCTGTCCACGGGTTCCCCGAAACGCTCAAACACAAATACCCCGCAGCCGCCATCACAAACCCCCACACGATCGCTGGTCGCATCCGCGCCTCCGACCCTTGCGCCCACCACCCCGCAATCAACGGCCCCAATATCGCCCCCACGCCCCGCGCGCCCAACAACACGCTCATCCCCAACGTCGCCGACTGATCCCCGCTCAACCCCGCCATCTGCACCGGAAACGACTCCCGCCCCAGAATCGGCAGAATCACCCAGTTCGTCCCAATCAGCCCCAACCCTGCTTTCACAAACATCGTCGCCGCCAGCCGCGAGTTCGCCCGTACATACCGGAAACCCTCCGCAATCGGCCCAAAATCAAACAAGTCCCGTGGATGGAACGGTGCCAGATCCTGCAAATGCGGCTCCACAAACTTCATCCGCTGAATCAACAACCCCGAAACAATAAACGACGCCGCGTTCAACGCAAACACCGTCTGCCGCCCGAAAAACGCCGCGATCACCCCGCCCAAAGCCGACCCCACCGCGAAGTTGAACGACCACGTAATCGAGCTCAACGCGTTCCCCGTCACCACATCGGCGCCCTCGGTAATGTTCGGAATCGTCGCCGTCCGCCCCGGCTCAAACAGCGCCCACATGATGGTCTCCAGAAACAGCAACGCGTACAGAAACGTCACCATCTCCGGCCCCCGCACAAACAGCATGCCGCCCACAATCCCGGCCCGCGCGAAGTCGGCGAAGATCATCACCGCCCGCCGGCTCAGCCGGTCGTTAATCACCCCGGCCGATGGCGAACACACAAACTGCGGCAGCACCTGCAACGTAAACGCCAGCGCAATCGACTTCGCCGACCCCGTATACTCCAACAGCAAACTATAGATCGCGACCGTATAAAACCAATCGCCAATCTCACTGATGACCTGCGCCGTCCACAGCAGCCGGAAGTTGCGGTTTGTACGAAGAAGGGCGAGGTAGCCCATACCCTAGTCGATGTTGTAAATGCCCATGCGCTCTCGGACCAGACGCGTGGTCTTCTCGGCAATCGGACGCACCCGTTCGGCGCCTTCCCGCAGCACGCCGTTCAAATACGCCGGGTCCGCCGTAATCTCGGCATACCGCTTCTGAATCGGTTCCAACCCAGCCACCACCGCCTCCAGCACGGCCTTCTTCAAGTCGCCATACCGCAGCCCGGTGAAGTGGTTCTTCATCTGGTCATCGGACCAGTCCGTGAACGCCTGGAAGATGTTCAACAGGTTCACCACGCCCGGCCCCATCGTCTCGAAATCGACGGCCGGATTCGAATCCGTGGTCGCCCGCATGATCTTCTTCTTCATCTCCGCCGGCGTGTCCAACAGCCCAATCGAATGCCCCGTGCCAGCCGCGGACTTGCTCATCTTCTTCGTCGGATCATCCAGGCCCATCACCCGCGCGCCCACCATCGGCAGCCGCGTCTCCGGCATCGTGAACGTCTCGCCGTACAGCGAGTTGAACCGCTGCGCAATGTCCCGCGCCAGCTCAATGTGCTGCCGCTGATCGTCGCCCACAGGCACAATATTCGCCTGATACAGCAGAATGTCCGCCGCCATCAGCACCGGATACTGCAGTAGCCCCGACAGAATCGTGTCCTGATTCTCGGTCTTGGACTTGTACTGCGTCATCCGCTCCAGCCAGCCCAGCGGCGTCATGCAGGTCAGCATCCATGCCAACTCCGAATGCTGCGCCACCGACGACTGCACAATCACCGTCGACGCTTTCGGGTCGATCCCCGCCGCGATAAACAGCCCGGCCAACTGCGTAATCTGCTGCTTTAGCGCCGCCGGTTCCTGGTACACCGTAATGGCGTGCAGGTCGACAATGCAGAAGATGCTGTCGTAGTCATGCTGGATCTTCACCCAGTTGCGCAGGGCGCCCAGGTAGTTGCCAATGTGTAGGTGCCCGGTCGGTTGAATCCCGGAAAGTACGCGTGCTTTCATTCCAAACTGTTAGTGTACTGTGTGCGCGGCACCGCATGAGACAATAGTGAAGTGCAGAAATCCGAAGGACCGGCGTTAGACCTCACGCTGCCGGTTGAAAAGTTGGTCTATGGCGGCTCCGGGCTGAGCCGTCATGAAGGCCGCGTGGTCATGACGCCGTTCGTCCTACCGGGCGAAACGGTGCACATTGCTATCGCCAAAGAGAAGAAGGACGTCCTCGAAGGCCGCGTCCTTGAAGTGCTCGAAAAGTCCGAAGCTCGCACCGCCGCGCTGTGCAAGGTGTTTGAACGGTGTGGCGGCTGCCACTACCAGCACGCCCTCTACCCGGCCCAGGTGGAGATGAAGAAGGACGTCCTCCGCGAAGTCCTCCAGCGCATCGGCAAGCTCACCCCGCCCGAAGAGATTGAAGCCATCACCGGCGAACCCTGGGGCTACCGCAATCGCATCCAGCTCCACATCGACGGACAGAAGGTCGGCTATCGCCAGCCCGGTTCCCACACCGTCGTCGACACGTCGGAGTGCCCCGTGGCTTCCCCCAAGCTCAACGAAGCCCTCCACGCCCTCCGCCGCATGGTGCGCAACCACCGCTTCCCGCGTTTCGTCCGGTCCATCGAGTTCTTCACCAACGAACGCGATGTCCAGGTGAACGTCGGCGAAACCATGGCCGGCCAGCGCGTCGCCAAGCCCTTCTTTGACTGGCTCGAACAGGAGCTCCCCGGTACCGCCACCGGGCCCATCGAATACGCGGCTAACGGCAACCAGTACCGCGTTCACTACAAGTCGTTCTTCCAGGTGAACCGCTTCCTGATCGGCGCCTTGACCAAGGCTGCCATCGGCGACGCCACCGGCGACACGGCCCTCGAACTCTACGCCGGCGTCGGGCTCTTCAGCCTCTCTCTGGCCAGTAAATTTGCCAGCGTCGACGCCGTCGAAAGCGTAAAAGTTGCCGTCGAGGACGCCGAAGCCAACGCCAAACGCGCAAAGAAGAAGATTGGCCACTTCCGTGCAAGCACCGAAGAGTTCCTGGCCGGTGTCCAAACCGCGCCGGACTTCATCCTCGCCGACCCGCCCCGCGCTGGTCTCGGCCCGGAAGCCGTCAGTCATCTCGTCCGTATCAAGGCCCCTCGTATCGGTATCGTCTCCTGCGATCCGTCCACGCTCGCCCGGGACTTGAAAGGACTCTGCGAAGCAGGCTACAAGATCCGTTCCATGGCTCTCATCGACCTGTTCCCGCAAACCTTCCACATGGAGACCGTCACTCACCTCGAACTCTAAAGGAGCCGCGTGGAAGCCAACGTCGACCCCGAAAGCCCTCGCGCTTCCACGTCCAGCCCGCCGTCAGGTTTCCTCGCCAACCTGCCAACCCAGCACCCGAGCCACGCCGTCGCTGCCGCCGCGCGCTCCAGGTCAACCCGGCAAACCTGGCGACCCACCGCCCCGGCCACGCCGGCGCTGCTGCCGCGCGTTCCGGGTCAACCCGCCGTCACGCCACCCGCGCCCTCAGGTTGCCCTGGCCAACCACAGCCCCGGCCACACCGTCGCTGCCGCCGCGCGCTCCAGGTCAACCCGCCGTCCCGCCAGCCGGAGCCTACTCTGGTCGGGCGTCACGCCACCCGCGCCTTTCGGTTGTCCCGCCGACCCCGGGCCCTCGCACAACCTCTCCTCAGCCCGCCAGACACTCTAAAGGAGCCCTATGAGTAGCCTCTTCGCCATTCTCCTCCTCGCCGCGGCCTGGCCAACTATCCGCTGGCAGCCTTGGGTAAGCGGGCTGGAATCGCCCGTCGATCTGCAGAGTCCCCGTGATGGCTCGGGCCGCTTGTTCGCTGTCGAACAGCGCGGCCGCGTGCGCCTCATTCGCGACGGCGCGGTGGTCTCGACGCCCGTCTTGGACATCACCTCGAAAGTCCAGTACAAGGACGAAATGGGCCTGCTCGGCTTGGCGTTCCCGCCGGGCTTCCGCGGCAAGCAGTACTTCTACCTGAACTACGTCGACAAGCAGCGCCGCACCATCGTGGCCCGCTACCGCATGAGCGGCGATACGGCTGACCCGGCCAGCGAAGAGGTCCTGCTCACCATCGCCCAGCCCTACGAAAACCACAACGGCGGCTGCATCCGCTTCAGCCCCCGCGATGGCCAGCTCTACATCGGCATGGGCGACGGCGGTAGCGGCGGCGACCCGCAAAACCGTGCCCAGAACCCCGACACCCAACTGGGCAAGATGCTCCGCATGGACGTCGAAAACGGCGCCAAAACCGCCCAAACCTGGGCCCTCGGCCTCCGCAATCCGTGGCGCTTCTCCTTCGACCGCGCCACCGGCGACATGTACATCGCCGACGTCGGCCAGAACGAGCAGGAAGAGATCGACTTCCAACCGGCCGACGCCCCCGCCGGGCTCAACTACGGCTGGAACCTGGTCGAGGGCAAGCTCTGTTTCCTGGACCGCAACTGCTCCACCCGTACCGGTCTCACCGCGCCCATCTTCGTCTACGGGCGCAACGATGGCTCCTCGGTCTCCGGCGGCTACGTCTACCGCGGCGCGGCCTTCCCATTCCTTACCGGCATCTACCTATTCGGAGACTATGGCAGCGGCCAGATCTGGGGCGTGCGCCGCGACGGCGCCACTTGGGAATCCCAGAAGCTCGTCAACCCGCAAATGCCCGTCGTGGCCTTCGGAGAAGACGAGGCCGGCGAGCTCTACATGGTCGCCCACGATGGCCGCATCCTGAAGCTCGCCGCCACGCCGCCCGCCGCCGCTGTCAACGCCGTCGTCAACGCGGCCAGCTTCGCCCCGGCGCTCGCGCCTGGCGCCATCGCCACCGCGTTCCTCAACCCCGTCGCGGACCCATCCGCGCTGACCGTACGCGTCAACAACGAGCCCGCCACCGTCTTCTACGCCGGCACCAACGGGACCTTCGCGCAGGTTAACTTCCATATCCCCGGCGCGACGCCAACGGGGCCTGCGACCTTCACCATCAACGGCGCCGAACTCCGCGCCTCACTCGCTGAAACCGCCCCCGCCGTGTTCGGCGTCATTGGCGCCGGAGTCCGCGGCCAGCCCGTGGAAATATACGCCACTGGCATCGGTAAAACCCCTTCCTCCGTCACCGTGCAGATCGGCGGCCGACCGGCCACTGTGCTCTATGCTGGACCTGCGCCGGGCTTCCTTGGGCTCGATCAGGTGAATGCCATCGTCCCGCCGGAAAC
>CANIFK010000351.1 GCA_947466555.1 Acidobacteriota bacterium
AATGGAGGATGTGTTTGCGGCGGTAGATGTCTCTGGTCGTCGTATTCTGCAGACTCATCGCTGTTAGCAGGTCTGGCGTGGGGTTGTCCGCCAGCCAGGCGCGCCGGGTGACGGTCGCCCAGACGCTGGCATCCGCCATGGTCTTGATTTCCAGACGAATGCGGGGCCACAGCCGACCGAGGTTCTGGTCGGGAATGAAGCGGAATCCGTCGATGATGTCTTCCACGTTGCGGGAGCCGGTGGGTTCGCTATGGAGCCGGTCGATCATGGCGTTGGCGACGGCATCGCCAAATTCAGGACTCTGGCGGTAGGCGGCGGCAACGAAGGCGCGCATGTATGCACTGATTGGTATGCGCTGGTCGCGCACGGTGGCGTTGAGAAGGCTCTCCAGTTTTTCGATTGGGAATTCCCAGCTTTTTTGTTCGCTCAGTTCCCGGAGGAGCAGGAGGAAGCGGGCCGGGTCGGCGCCGCCGTAGCCGGCGGCCTGGGTCAAGATTGTGTTGACGGCGGTCTGCTGGAGGAGGTCATCGCGCACCGCTTGCTTGGACAAGTCCAGGCGCAGGTGGGTCTGGAGGAAGGTTTCTGGGTCCGGAACCTCGCTGGCGCCGGCGGTCTTGGTTTCGCGGAGCAGGCCGGCATCGGGAGCGTCGAACCCGGACTTACTGAAGACGTAGGTGGGGACCAGGAGCGGCCACAGGGTGGCGTAGCGGACGCTGGTTTGGGTCCATACTTCGTCTTGCCGGCTGCTGCCGCGCAGGCGATAGAAGGAGAAGCGCTTGGCCGCGATGGGCAGTTTGAACGGGTTGAGCCAGGCTCCCGAGACGTTGTCGGCGTGGATATCGCGGTGCCAAAGAACGGCGTCGGCCTGCAGTAACTGGGCGGGCTCATCAACCAGGCATGCTCCCTGCGCCAATTTCAATTTCAATGCTGGATCCATGCCGTAATTCGAGGATGCGGATTTGCAGGGCCGGCGCGGTTCCAGGCGGTAGGCGAGGGCCTTTTTGACCGCGTCGACACCGCGCGCATGGGCGGGGACCGACGCCACGATGAAGCGCTGCGCGTAGCCGCGGCCGAGCATCTTTTGGCAGAGGCTGTTGCACGCGACGTCCCGGTCTGTGGGAACGACGAGGGCCATGGTTTCTCCGGCCCACGGTTCGATGGCCGGCGTTTGATCCTCCTTCACCAGACTGGCGACATAGGCCGTGCCGATTGCGTTGTGCGCCAGCGGGAACAGCAGCATGGCGCCGAGGGCGAGGGCTACGGCAAAGGCGATGTTCCTGCCGCCTTTTAGATTGAGGGCAAGCGCGATGGCCAGTGTGAAAAGGCTGAGCAGGAAGACGGTGGGGATGGCGCCGAAGAGGAACACGAGCGGGATGCCAATGACGGACAGCATGGCCATGACGGCGATGAGGCGGCCGATGATGCTGAGGGAGAGGAGCGCCGCGCCGCCGAGGATCATCGTGGCCCATTGCAGCCAGACGAGATCCGACCTTCTGTTTGGCATTCCGCCGAGCATTGCTGCTTATCGACAGAAAGGGGGGGCGGGCATTAGCTTTCTAGTTCAAACAGGAATGGGCGGACTTGATCGCGCAGGCGGGTGAGTTCGCCTTTGTTGTGTTCGAGGAGGGGGTGGGACCAAGTGGTATCGGTGTGGCGGTGGCAGTCTTCGGCGAGGGCGGTTCCGATTGTTTCGTAGGAGCCAAGCTCCTTTCTTAAGCGCTCCGGCTCCGACAAGGTGCCGAGGACGAAGACGCGGTCACGAACGTCAGCGGGAATTCGAGCTTCAATTGCTGCTCTTCGGGTGGTGTCTTCGTCGAAGTCCACAAGGAGGACAACCCGTCGTTTAGGAAAAACTCGAAGCGACTTGCAGAGATCCAGTTCAAAAATCTCTACCACTCGACCCCAACCACGAGCAACGGGGAGGACACGAACATGGTTGGCATCCACCGCCTGATGCAAGACGAAACTGTTGGCGATTCTCTCGTTCGCCGCATCTTCGGGAAGGATCAACACATGGTCCGCGTACTTGCTGACGCTCACGGCTCGACATCCCCGCGAATCAGCGCATCAATCAAATTGCCTTGGATCTGAAGGTCTTCCACGCGCCGGGGCACAGTCGGGTCGAGGTGGCTCCGGCGATGGAGGAGAATTGTGTTTTCTGGAGAGAACTTGCGAATGGCTTCGGGATTGTGGGAAGTCGTCAGAAGCTGGCCTCCTTGTTGAAAGGCCTTGCGAAGCGCGATCACAAAATGGCCTACCTCATCTATGGCAAGGTAGTTATCCGGTTCGTCCCAGAAACAGAAAAGTGGGCCGTAGGCATGATTCGCCGCCAAGACGAGCGCGCAGATCATGAAGCACTTTTCGCCGTCGGAAAGGTCCTCGAAAGGAACGGTGAGGCTGGCACGATCCTTCGAAAAGCTCACCTCCAGACTGCGGGAATCTTTTCCGATGATCGGATTCCTGATTTCCTGGAAGTCAGTCATTACTTGATTGGCGTACTTGTCGATTTGCGTGTAGGCCCGGGGCGCCAAGGCTAGGATCCCGGCGAACCAGCATCCGAAGTTTGTCCCGTGTGGGTGGAGTTCCAGGGTCTCCTGGTCAGACTCTCCGTTGATTAAAGCTGGGACCGGCCGAAGGATGAGTGACCGGGAGAGCCACTGTTTAAAGATAAACAGCGGGTCTGACTTCGACTGTTCCTGGACAATCGGCAGAGCTGCAACATGCCAATCTATGCGAAATGCCGCCGATTCCGTTTGGCCTGTTTTGTTCCGCGCCAGCGTAACTTGCGCATGTTCACGTGTATAGACCGGAGAGCCATTACAGGAGAATCGCTCCTCCAACACCCGCAATTCCTTGAATGTTTCCGGGAGTTCGAACGCGATGATGTACTCGTAGATCGCATCACCGATCTGCGCTTCGATTTCGAATCGGATCGGTAAATCCTGCTGGTTTCGTGCAATATCCTTGGGCTTCACCAGGCTGCCGACACGATTCGTCCCGCGAGCGATTTTCTGGAGAACCTCCAAGGCCAACGCTACCGTCGTTTTTCCTGCCCCGTTCTTGCCGATGAGGAGAACGGCGTTCTGGCCTCCGATCGGTAGGTCGAAGTTCTCCAGGCAGCGGAAGTTGTGCACGTAAAAGCGGCGAATCACTACTGCATGATATCGCGGGAGAAGTAGCCGGTCTTGTGGCGGAAGACGAGGCCGGGGCGTTTTGCTTTGAGCTGGATTTTACGGAACGAGCCGTCGCGGGGATTGCTGGAGGAGTAGCCCAGGTCGTACGACGCGCGGAGGATGTCGGCGATTTGGCGGAATTGGGATTTCAGGTCGCTGGCGTCGGTGGCGTCGAGATCGAGGCCGCCGGTTTCGCGGGACAGGCGCTCCATGACGGCGCGGCCGTATTTGTTGCGGGCCGACCACTTGCCGTTGCGGAGTTCGGTGTAGCGGACGCAGAAGACGATGACGCCGGCGCGCTGGGCGGCTTCGATGGCGTCGAGCATGTGGTGGGCGCTGGAGTTGTCTTCGCCGTCGGAGAAGACGATGAGGGCTCGGCGGCCGGTATCAACTTTGGCCAGGATGTCTTCGGCGGCGTGGAAGATGGCGTCGTAGAAGGCAGTTCCGGAGACGCGCCACTCTTTGGGGCCGATGGTGGGGATGCTTTCGTAGTGCTTGGCCTTTTGGAACTGCTCGAGGCCGGTGGTGATGTCGTCCATGCGGGCGGTGAGCGGGGCGGCGAGGCGGAGTTGGTTGCCGAAGCAGACGAGGAAGGCCTGGTCGCGGGGTTGGGCGACGTTTTTGAGGAAGTCTTTCAGGTCGCGTCGGTGGTCCTTGAGGAAATCGCGCTGGGAGCCGGACATGTCGGCGATTAAGCCGAGGGAGAGGGTGCTGGCGCCGCCGTGGGAGAAGTGGGTGATGTTCTGGGGGACGCCGTCTTCGAGGACTTCGATGTCGTCTTTGGTGAGGTTGAGGACGAGCTGGCCGCGGGTGTCGCGCACGGAGAAGGGCAGATTGACTAAATTAACATCCACGCGGATGGTGGGGAGTTCCTGGGCAAATGCTTGTGCGCAAAAGGAAAGCAGGGCGTGGCGGCGGAGCATATTTCTATAACGCGTGGGCGCGGCGGAAGGTTCAGTAATATCCTGAAAGAAACCTCATGCGACTTCCGCTGTATTTCGTCTTGTGCGCTGGAGCAAGTTTTGCCCAGGTGGACTTTGTGAAACAGGTCCAGCCGATTTTGGAGAAGCACTGCGCCGGGTGCCACGGCGGGGATCGCGGGTTGGGCGGGTTGAAACTGAACACGCGGGCGAATGCGTCGCGGGCGATTGTGGCTGGGGATCCGGCGAAGAGTCCGTTGTTGCGGACGATGGAAACCACGCCTGGGCAGCCGCTGGCGATGCCGCCGGGCGGGCCGCAGGTGCCGGCGGCGGAGCGGGAAGTGATTCGGCAGTGGCTGGCGGCTGGGGCCGTTTGGCCGGCGAATGTGGAGATTGGGAAACCGGTTGCCAAGGCCAAGGACGACCAGGCGCTGGCGGCGAAGATCGCTGGGCGGATTGGCAAGCAGGACAAATTTGTTGCCTATAAGGGCACGATTCCGAACACGGTGGTCTCCTACGAGATGGTGCCGATACCGGGCGGCGAGTTCACGATGGGTACGGCGGAGAGCGAGAAGGGCCGTACGCCGGACGAGGGGCCGCAGCGGAAGTTGAAAGTGGAGCCGTTTTGGATGGGCAAGTTTGAAGTGACCTGGGACGAGTACCGGTTCTTCATGTTCCAGAATCTGGCGAATGAGAAGTTGGGCGCGGATCCGTCGTTGGACGCGGTGAGCCGGCCGACGAAGCCGTATGTGGAGATGAGCTTTGGCATGGGGATTAATGGGTTTCCGGCGATTTCGATGACGCAGCATGCGGCGAATAAGTATGCCCAGTGGTTGAGTGCGAAGACCGGCCATTTCTACCGGCTGCCGACCGAGGCGGAGTGGGAATATGCCTGTCGCGCCGGGCAGACGGAGCAACCGGCGTTGGACGAGATTGCGTGGCATGCGGGCAATTCGATGGAGAAGTATCAGTTGGTGGGGAAGAAGAAGCCGAACGCGTTTGGGCTGTATGACGTGCTGGGGAACGTGGCGGAGTGGACGCTGGATCAGTATGACCCGAAGGCGTTTGCGAAGCCGTTGCCGGCGGGGGGGTATGTGCCTTCGACGACGCCGTATCCGCATGTTTCCAAGGGCGGCGGGTGGAGCGACGATGCGTCGCGGATGCGGTGCGGGGGGCGGTTGGGTTCGGACCCGTCGTGGAAAATGCAGGATCCGCAGTTGCCGAAGTCGATTTGGTATTTGACCGATGCGCAGTTTCAGGGGTTCCGGCTGGTGCGGCCGTTGAAGACGCCGTCGGCGGCGGATATGTTCCGGTATTGGAACAACGGCGTTGAGCGGGAGTAAGTTAGAGCGATTTGAGGCTGTTGAGCCCCATATGGGGACGCTGGTGGGGGTGACGCTGTACGCGCGGACGGCGGCGGAGGCGCGGGCGGGGTTTGCGGCGGCGTATGGGCGGATTGCGACCTTGAATTTGATGCTGTCCGATTATTTGGCGGATAGTGAGGTGAGTTTGCTGGGGGTGACGCCGCGGCGGGTGAGTGGGGAGTTATATCGGGTTTTGACGTTTGCGGGGGGGGTGAGTGAGGCGTCGGGCGGGGCGTTTGATGTGACGGTGGGGCCGTTGACTCGTTTGTGGCGGCGGCGGTTGCCGTTGACGGCGGAGGCGCGGGGGTTGGTGAATTGGCGGGAGTTGCATTTGGAGGGAGGGCTGGTTTGGTTGGGAGGGGCGGGGAGGCGGGTGGATTTGGGGGCGATTGGGAAAGGGTTTGCGGCGGATGAGGCGCTGCGGGTGTTGCGGGGGATGGGTCTTTCGCGGGCTCTGATTGCGGCGAGTGGGGATATTGTTTGCGGGGATGCGCCGCCGGGGGAGCGGGGGTGGGCGGTTTTGGCTGGGGGGAAGAGGCTGGTGTTGGGGCGGGCGGCGGTGTCGACTTCGGGGGATAGTGTGCAGTTTTTCGTTGCTGACGGGCGGAGATCGGAAGAGC
>CANIFK010000352.1 GCA_947466555.1 Acidobacteriota bacterium
ACGAAGCGACGTTGATCTCCGGCAACACCCGCTACGACCAGTTCATGGACGGCAACACCGCAGCCCTAACAGCCCTAGAACAACAAGGCCTAAACGAATTCCGCAACGGCGGCAGCCAGTGCACCCAGTGCCATCAAGGCCCGGAACTATCGGCGGCGTCCTACACCAACGTCCGCCGCCGGACGACCAACAACAACGCCAACCTCCCCAACACCCTCGGCTTCTTCCGCCTGGGCGTCAGCCCGGTGTCGGACGACGTAGGCGGCGCCGGCAACGACGGCTTCGGCACGCCCCTCTTCCCAACGGCCCCAACCAACCTAACCCAAGGCGTCTTCAAAGCCCCCCAACTCCGCAACGTAGAACTCACCGGCCCCTACTTCCACAACGGAGGCCAAGCCACCCTGGAGCAGGTACTCGAATTCTACAGCCGCCGAGGCGACTTCCCCGGCGACGGCAACCTAGGCACCGGAGTAGCCCAAATCAACCTAAACGGAGCCGAAAGAACCCAAATCGCCGCATTCCTAAAGTCCCTAACCGACGACCGCGTCAAATACGAGCGAGCCCCCTTCGACCACCCGTCCCTCTGCATCCCCATCGGCCACGAAGAAGTCCCCCCGGGCCAACTCCGCCAATCGGCAAACCAGCAAATCCCCGCCGCCACCGACCTCTGGGCCCTAATCCCGTCCTCCGGCCGCAACGGCAACCAGGTGCCACTCCAAACCTTCGAAGAACTCCTCCAAGGCATCGGCAACGACGGCACCCGCGCCCACACCCTAACCCAACCCTGCACCCCGTAAAACAAAAGCAATAATGTGGTGTCAGTCACCTCATTTTTTTCCGTAAAACCTCCCGCTTACACCCCGATAGAGAAACCCATCGAAAGGCAATTCAATATGGCTTCAAATTCCCTAACCCCAACGGCAACCAATCGCGCTCTACGAACGCACTTCGAATCGCCATTCGAATCACCCCCAACCCCCCGGCCCGCTATGATACGATCCCGCCACCATGCGAGTTTTCCCCGTCACGATACTCCTCCTCGCCGCCTCTGTTTGCTTCCCCCAAACCAAGAGCAACGGCAAAGTAGTCAACGGCCTCGAACGCCTCCTCTACATCTCCAATAAATCCGGCGTCAGCATCTACGACATCAACGACGGCCACAAACTCCTCCGCCAGTTCGACGTCCCCAACACCGCCGACTACAAAGGCATCTCCGCCAGCCCCGCCCTCGGCAAGCTCTATCTCACCTCCAACCTGAAAGACGAACTCGTCTGCATCGATCTCGCCACCGACAAGATCGATTGGCGCCGCCACTACGACGGCGGCTACGCCGACAGCCAGGCCATCACCCCCGACGGCAAAACCCTCTACGTCCCCATGCGCGATAGCGACAGTTGGTGGGCCATCGACGCCGCCACCGGCGACGTCAAAGCCAAAATCAAAACCGAGCACGGCCAGAACTACGCCGATCACCCCATCGGCGGCATCGGCCCCCACAACACCTGGATGAACCCCAGCGGCACCCGCGTCTACATGTCCGTCCTCACTGTCCCCTGGATCTTCATCGCCGACACCAAAACCAATCAGGTCATCGGCAAAGTCGGCCCCTTCGGCAAAGGCATCCGCCCCTTCGTCGTCCGCGACGACGAAAAATACGTCTACGCCAATGTCGATTGGCTCCTCGGCTTCGAAGTCGCCGAAGGCAAAACCGCCAAAGGCTACGGCGGCAAAGTCCTCCACCGTGTCGAATGGAACACGCCCCCCGAACGCATCGCCCAACTCCCCAACCTCCCTCCCCGCAAGCCCCACTCCACCCACTCCCACGGCATCAACCTCCGCCCCGACCAGAAGGAAATCTGGTTCGTCGACGGCGTCTACGGCTACGTCTACGCCTTCGACGTCTCCCAACTCCCGCCCAAACACGTCGCCGACATGCCCATCTTCAAGGACCCCGCCCAACAGCCCAAGCCCGGCTGGGTGTCGTTCTCCCTCGATGGCAAATACGCCTACCCCGACGGTGGCGCTGTCTATGACGCCATGACCCACAAAGTCGTCACCTACATCCCCACCAGCGAAAAAATGATCGAGATCCAGTTCCGCAACGGCAAGCCCATCAAAGCAGGTCACCGGTAGATCCCCATGAAAACCTTCATAGTGTTAGCCCTGTCGCTATCCGCCTTCGCCCAGTTTGAGCAAGGCTCCATCGTCGGCACCGTCACCGACCCCCAGAAGGCCCCCATCGCCAACGCCACCGTCCAGATCCGCAGCACCGCCACCAACGTCAGCCGCGAAGTCACCACCTCGCAAAGTGGCGAGTACAACTCCCTCCCCCTGCCCCCCGGCTCCTACACCGTCACCATCCACCAGCAGGGCTTCCGGGACCGCGCCGCCGAAATCCGCGTCGGCGTCAGCCAGCGCGTCCAGATGGATTTCGCCCTCGAACTCGGCAGCGTCACAGACAAAGTCGTCGTCGAAGCCACTCCCCCCTCCATCGAAACCGAAACCTCCGATCTCGGCCAGGTCAAACAGGCCAAGGAGATCATCGATCTCCCCCTCAACACCCGCAACTTCACCCAGCTTGTCCAACTCGCCCCCGGCGTCCTCACCGGCGTCGGCGGCGCCTCCGGCGTCCTCGGCTACACCAGTGGCCGCGGTACCAACGGCGCCGTCATCAATGGCGCTCCCGTCGAAGACGTCACCTACTTGATCGACGGCATCAACAGCGTCGACACCGACGCCGGCGTCCTCATCTTCTTCCCCCCCGTCGACTCCATCTACGAGTTCCGCGTCCAAACCAGCTCCGCCCCCGCAGCCTACGGTGGTGGCCAGGGCATCATCAACGTCACCTACAAATCCGGCAGCAACAACTACCACGCCACCGCCTACGAGTTCCTCCGCAACGCCGCCTTCGACGCCAAAAACTTCTTCGATTCCGCCAAAGATCCCATCCCGCCCTTCAAGCTCAACCAGTTCGGCTTCAACCTCGCCGGGCCCGTCCAAGTCCCCAAACTCTTCAACGGCAAGGACAAGCTCTTCTTCTTCTTTGACTACGAAGGCAAGCGCGTCCGCCAGGCCCAAACGTTCTTGAGCTCCGTCCCCATCGCCCCCTTCCGCATCGGCGATTTCTCCGCGCTGCGCACCGTCATCAACGACCCTCGCGCCACCCCGCGCCTCCCGCTGCCCGGCAACATCATGCCCGCCAGCGCCATCAATCCCACCTCCGCCCGCATGGTCAAGCTCTATCCCGACGCCAATCTCCCCGGCCAGATCAACAACTTCCTCTACAACCCCGTCCAAACCGTCGCCGTCGATCAAACCAACACCCGCATCGACTACCGTACCGACAAATCCACCATCTTCGGCCGCTTCTCCTGGGAAGACTCCGACGCCTACAACCCCGGCAATCTCCCCGAACCCGCCATCGGCGCCGGCCCCGGCCGCCCCGGCCAGGTCGTCGTCCCCAGCAAGCAGATCGTGCTCGGCTACGGCCGCACCATCTCCGCCCGGACCTACTATGAACTCCGCATCGGCTACGCCCGCATGTTCCAGGGCATCTATGATTCCGGCACCAAGTACGGCAACCTCGCCGAACAGATCGGTATCCCCAACGCCAACGGCGGCGGCACCGCCCCTGGCCTGACCACCACCGCCATCACCGGCATGACCGGCCTCGGCGATGGCGCCGGCAGCCTCCTCAAGGTCAACAACAACTGGGAAATTGACCAGGCCTTCAGCTGGGTCCGCAACCGCCACGAGATCAAGGCCGGCTTCGATTGGATGTCCCGCCGCTTCGCCTTCTACTCCCCCGGCGCGCCCAACGGCTCCTACACCTTCTCCGGAATCTATTCGAACTTCGGCCTCGGCGACTTCCTCTTCGGCAACCCCATCAGCTCCCGCCTCGACGTCACCAGCTACTTCAACCTGCACCGTTTCTACTTGAGCTGGTTCGTCCAGGACAACTGGCGCGTCAACAACAAGCTCACCATCAACATGGGGATCCGCAACGACAGCATCACCCCCTGGAAGGAACGGCACGACCGTCTCTCCGGCTTCGTCCCCGATAACGGCGGCAGCCTCGTCCCCGTCGGCACCGCCCCCTTCCCCGGCCGCAGCGTCCTCTCCGCGCGCCCCTGGCAAATCGGCCCCCGTTTCGGCTTCGCCTATACCGCTACACCCAAAACCGTCATCCGCGCCGGCGGCGGTGTCTTCTACAGCTTCAAATCCGTCACCTCCGGCAACTCCCTCGCCAAAAACGCCCCCTTCTCCGGCACCCTCGTCACCACCAATGACGCCGCCAACTTCGCCGGCGCCCGCTCCATCTCCGCCGGCTTCCCCTCCGCCCGCCCGGACCGCTGGCCCGTCGCCGGCACCGGTTTCTACTACTGGCCGCAGGACAGCAAAACCTCCACCATGTACGAATGGAACTTGAACGTCCAACGCGAACTTCCCGGCAAACTCGTCATGACCGTCGCCTACGTTGGCGGCAAAGGAACCTATGTCGATCTCGTCGGCCTCAACATCAACCAGGCCACCCCCGGCGCCGGTGCCGTCGTCTCCCGCCGGCCGTATCCCAATCTCAGTGACGCCATCGGCGTCGTCCCCTGGGGCAACAGCACGTATAACTCTCTCCAAACCACCTTCGACCGCCGCATGGGCGCCGTCCGCTTCACCGGCGCCTGGACCTGGGCCCACTCCATCGATAACACCAGCGGCGAATCTTCCAACAGCCCCATTCAGAACTCCCGCAACCTCGCCGCCCAGCGCGGCAGCAGCACCTTCGATGTCCGTCACAAACTCGCCCTCAGCGGCAACTACGAAATCCCCATCGGCAAAGGCAAGCGCTTCCTCAACAGCGCCCCCAAGGCCGTCGACCTCGCCCTCGGCGGCTGGCAGCTGAACAACATCCTCACCCTCCAGTCCGGCCTGCCCTTCACCCTCATCATGCAGACCAGCACGCTGAACACCGGCACCGGCTCCCAGTTCCCCAACCGCATCGGCAACGGCGCTCTCCCCTCCGACCAGCGCACCATCGACCGCTGGTTCGACGTCACCGCCTTCGCCGCTCCCGGAAACTTCAACTTCGGCAACAGCGGCCGCAACATCCTCTACGGCCCCGGCACCAAGCAGTTGGATATGAGCCTCTTCAAGAGCTTCCCGTTCAACGAAAAGCGCCGTGCCGAACTCCGCGCCGAAGCCTTCAACATCACCAACACGCCGCAGTTCAACAATCCCAGCAACAGCATCGGTTTCGCCGGCGCCGCTCGGATCACCAGCGCCGGCAGCCCAACGGTCTACCAGCGCACCAGCCGCCAGGTCCAGCTGGCGCTCAAGCTCTATTTCTGATGCCTGTCAGCTACCACCACGACGTAGCCAAAATCTTCGCCTACCATTGCACCGGCTGCCGCGGCGAAGCCGGAGGCCTCAACCTCCGTACCTATCGCGCAGTCATGGAAGGTGGCAACAAAGGCAAGGTGCTCATCGCCGGAGATCCCGAAAACAGCCTCATCATCCAATTCATCGAAGGCCGCCGCGGCGCAGCGCACCGCATGCCCGCCGGCGGTGCCCCGCTCTCTGCGCAACAAACCGCAACCCTTCGCCAATGGATCGCCGAAGGCGCCAAAGAAGACGCCGAACCCGCGCCGCACGTCCGCCAATTTGATAACGTCAAGCTCCCGGGCCGCATCACCTGCACGGTGCCAGTCCAGGCCTATCTCACCATCACCGCCGCCAACCCAGCCTCCGGCCAGATCCTCTGGTCCGACACGGCCTCCATCAAAACCCCCAAGGAACAAAACGACGCCGGCCAACCCGGCCAACCGATCCACTGGGACCTCCGCCAGGCCCCCGGCTGGCCCCCATCGGTCACCATCCGCCTCACCCTCCAACACACCACCGACCCCCGTCTTACCCCCGTCTTAAATTGGGTCGCGGTAGGGACGGGTCTCACGACCCGCCCCCCGCACAGATCCGTACGAGCGGCACTACCGCATACGGCTCCTACCGCGAATAAATAGCGTCAAACCGATCCGCGGGATAAGGGTGCAGCACCCGGGGTTTCGGCAGCCATCTGGCG
>CANIFK010000353.1 GCA_947466555.1 Acidobacteriota bacterium
CCGCGAATAGCGGTCAACGGCGTACGCAACTCATGCGAAACATCGGTCGAAAATCGACGAACCTGCTCAAAGCTCTCCGACAACCGGTCCATCATCGTGTTGAACGCGACAATCAATTGCTCCAGTTCATCGTTCGCAAACCGCAGCGGAATACGCAAATGCAGGTTCGACCCGGAAATCCGCTGCGCCGCCTCGGCCACCTTGTTCACCGGCATCAACGCGCGCCCCGCCATGAACCAGCCCAGAATTCCGGTCACCAGCAGCAGCAAAGGCAGCACCGTAAAATAATCACTCAAAAAAGCATTCGGCAACCCGTCGACGTCGGTCATCCGCCGCCCCACCACCAGCAAATACGGCTTGCCCTCGCTCCGGAACACGCCATACCGCAGCAGCACCCGGTCCTTGCCCTGCTCCTTCACCACCAACTGCGGACTGCCCTCGCGGAACCGCTCCCGGATCTCCGCGGCCGACTCCACGCCCTGCTGCCGGTACCCGTTCGACATCTCCAGCACTTCGCCCTGCGAATCGGCCACCATCACAAACCGGCGCAGACGTTCCAGAAACACCGTCCGGTCCATCTCCCGCGGATCGACAGACCAGATCGCCTGCTCGCGCTCCACCTTCAAAAACCCGCGCGCCGCGCTCCAATCCTCCAGCACCGCCTCTTCCACACGGTCCTGAATGATCGTCATCAGGCGCGAACGAAAAGTAATGCCGATCGCCGTCAGCAGGAGACCGAAAATCAGAATGTAGCTGATCGTCAGCCGGAACCGAAGGCTCTTATATCGTCCTGTATGAGGCATGCCCGCGAGGCCCACGCCGAATTAGCTCTTCAATTCGGCCGGCAAATCGATCATATACCCGATGCCGCGCACGGTGTGGATCAGCTTCACCGGGTAGTCATCGTCAATCTTGCTGCGCAGGTGCCGAATGTAGACGTCCACGATATTCGTCAACCCGTCGTAGTCCATATCCCATACATGCTCGACGATCATCGTCCGGCTCAACGCTTTGCCCCGGTGCCGCATCAGGTACTCCAGGATGCTGAACTCCTTCGGCGCCAGGTCAATCGGCTCGCCGGCCCGCGTAACTTTGCGTCGCAGCGCGTCCAACGCCAAATCCCCCACCTGGAACCGCTCCGGCATCGTCGAGCCGCGCCGCAGCAGCGCACGCACGCGCGCCAGAAATTCCACAAACGCAAACGGCTTCACCAGATAGTCGTCGGCGCCCATCTCCAAACCCTTCACGCGGTCTTCCACATTGCCCCGCGCCGACAAAATCAGCACCGATGGCGACATCTTCCGGTTCCGGATCTTTTCCAGCACCTTCAGCCCATCCATGTCCGGCAAACCCAGATCCAGCACGATCATGTCGAACTCAATCTCGTGAATCTTCTCGAGCGCGCTGGTCCCATCGTGCACCGTGGCAACCTGATATCCCGCGCTCTCCAAGCCTCGCGAAATAAAGTCCGCAATGCGTTTTTCGTCTTCTACGACAAGTACTCTGGTGACATCCATTCCACGCGAATCGTAACATAGATCGCGCACCCGGTCCCTCAGGATTTCTTCATGTTCCCGCGCGCCGCCGCAATCTCGTCCAGCAACGTCGCGTCTTCGAGCGCCGTCACGTCGCCAGTCGCCTCGCCCAGCCACGCCGCCCGCACCAGCCGCCGCATCAGCTTCCCATTCCGCGTCTTCGGTATCCCCCGCACCACCACAACCTCCGCCGGCCGCAGCGGCTTGCCCAACTCCACCGCCACCCGGTCCTTCAACTCCTCACACAACGCGTCACTTCCCTCCCCCTCCCGCAACACCACAAACGCCGCGATCGCCGAACCCTTCAACGCATCCGGCACCGCCACCGCCGCCGCCTCCCGCACCCGCGGATGGCCCACCAATACGCTCTCCACCTCCGCCGGCCCCACGCGCTTCCCGGCTACCTTAATCGTGTCGTCACTCCGGCCCTCAATAAACCAATAGCCATCGGCGTCAATCCGCGCAAAATCGCCGTGTCGCCACACCCCCGGAAACGTCCGCCAATACGTGTCCAAATACCGCTCCGGATCCCCGTGAAAACCGCGCGCCATGCCCAGCCATGGCTTGCGAATCACCAACTCGCCCACCTCGCCCCGCACGCTCTCCCCCTGCTCATTCACCACGTCCGCCGCCATCCCCAAACAAGGCGCCGCAAACCCGCACGGCTTCGTCCCCAACACCGGGTTATCGCACAAAATCCCCCCGGCAATCTCCGTCCCGCCGGAGTAGTTGATGATCGGGATCTTCCGCTTCCCTACCTTGTCGAACAGCCACCACCAAGGATCGGGATTCCACGGCTCGCCCGTCGAACCAAAGCAGTTCAGTGATCCCAAACTATGCAGGTGCGACCACTCTTCTCCGTGCACCTCCAACGCCCGGATCAGCGTCGGCGAAAGCCCCAGAACCGAGATATTCTGCCGGTCCGCAAACGCCCAGATCCGCGCCGGATGCGGATGATCCGGCGCCCCGTCAAATAGCGCCATCGTCCCGCCCAGCAACAGCGAACCGTAGATCAGCCACGGCCCCATCATCCAGCCAATATCGGTCACCCAGCCGATCCGCGTCCGCCAGCCCACGTTGAACCCAAACGCCATATCGGCCGCCGATTTAATCGGGAACCCGCAGTGCGCGTGCACAATCCCCTTCGGCCGCCCCGTCGTCCCGGACGTATAAACGATCAGCAGCGGGTCTTCCGCCCCCGTCGGCTCCACGTGGTGGTCCGTACCGCGCTCGCACAGCGCCTCCCACGTCACATCCCGGCCCTCGGTCATCGGCGTCGCATGGCCTTCCACTCGTGTCACCACCACAACATGCCGAATCGCCTCACACCGCGCAATCGCCTCGTCCACCGTCGCCTTCGAACCAATCACCCGTCCCCGCCGCGGAAATGCGTTGGCGGTAAAGATCAGCTTCGCGCCCACGTCCTGCATCCGCTCGGCAATCGCCACCGGCCCGTAACCCGTAAACAGCGGCACGGCCACCGCCCCAATCCGCGCCAACGCCAGCATAACAGCCACCGTCTCCGGCATCATCGGCAAATGCACGCCCACCGCGTCGCCCTTGCCAATCCCCAGGTCCCGCAACCCGGCCGAACACTTCTGCACCATCACCTTCAGCGCCCGGTAACTCCACGCCCTGGTCGTGCCCTCTTCGCCTTCCCACGCCACCGCCGTCTGCGCCAGGTCCTTCCCCGCCAAACACGCCGTGCTGATATTCAGCCCGCCGCCCACACACCACCGCGCCCACTCCACCCCCGCCGACGTGTCCAGTAACTTCTCGTAAGGCGGGTCAAACTTGATCGCCAGAAACCGCAGCAACTGCTCCGTGAACCATTCGACATCAGCCACCGATCGCTTATAAAGCGAGTCAAAATCGGCCTCTCCGCATTGGCGGAGAAACTCAGTTAGCCGTGCCCGCGCCTGCGCGTCGGAGTCCGGTTGCCAGGCAATCGGGATCGTCATGGTCTCGTTTTTTCATTGTAGTCGCTATTACCCGTTATCCTGTAAGGAAGCATGGATCCCGTAAACGTTCCACTTCCCTTCCAGGAAACCGTCGAAGCCCACGGCCATTTAATTGATTCGCACATCATGGAAAGGATCTTCGACACCGTCGTCGAGTTTCAAGGACGCTTCGAAGTCGAGATCTTCCAGATCGGCCGCACCAACTCCGACCCCTCCCACCTCCGCCTCAAAATCGAGACCCCGGACCGTGAGCGCATGGACTCGCTCCTCGGCCAGCTCCTCGGCCTCGGCTGCACCCCGGCCGAAGACGGCGACGCCGAAACGCGCATCGTCGAAAAGGATTGCTGCGCCCCGGAGGACTTCTACTCCACCACCAATCACCGCACCGAAGTCCGCATCAATAACTCCTGGGTCCCCGTCGGCCGCCAGCGCATGGACGCCATGGTCGTCCTCGCCGCCGATGGCACCGCCTCCTGCCGCCGCCTCCGCGATCTGAAGGCGGACGATAAAGTCGTCGTCGGCATGCGCGGCATCCGCGTCATCCCGGAGTCGAAGGAACGCGATCGCCACGGCTTCAGCTTCATGAGCAACGAGATCTCTTCCGAACGGCAGGTCGATACTGCCGTCCGCCAAACCGCCGCCATCATGGAACAGATGCGCCGCGATGGGAAGAAGATCATCATCGTCTCCGGCCCCGTCGTCGTCCACACCGGTGGCGTCGGCCCGCTGTCGAAGCTCATCCAGAACGGCTGGGTCGACGCCCTCCTCGCCGGCAACGCCCTCGCCGTGCACGATATTGAAGCCGCCCTCCTCGGCACCTCGCTCGGCGTTCGCGTCGTCGATGGGCGCCTGGAAGAACACGGCCACCGCAATCACATGCGCGCCATCAACGCCATCAATCACGCCGGCGGCATCAAAGGCGCCGTCGAATCCGGCCGCCTCACCACCGGCGTTATGTATGAATGCGTCAAGGCCAACGTGCCCTTCGTCCTCGCCGGCAGCCTCCGTGACGATGGCCCCCTGCCCGATACGATCACTGACATGAACGAGGCGCAGGACGCCTACAACGAGCATCTCCAAGGCGCTGGCCTCGTCATCTGCCTCAGCTCCATGCTCCACTCCATCGCCACCGGCAACATGCTCCCCAGCTGGGTCAAAATCGTCTGTGTCGACATCAACCCCGCCGTCGCCACCAAGGTCAGCGACCGTGGCACCGGCCAGGCCGTCGGCGTCGTCACCGACGTCGGCCTCTTCCTCGATCACCTCTCGCGTCACCTCATTCCCGCATGAAAAAGAACAAGGCTTATACAGACGATCACGCCCACTCCGGCGTCGATGCCGAACTCCCCGAAATCGAATGCTGGCCCAGCCAGTACAGCGAGGAGTACGAGATCGAAATCATCAACCCGGAGTTCACCTCCGTCTGCCCGAAGACCGGACTCCCCGATCACGGCGTGATCACGCTCCGCTACACCCCCGGCGAGAATTGCCTGGAACTGAAGTCGTTGAAGATGTACTGGCTCGCCTACCGCAACCTCGGTATCTTCCAGGAAAACATCGTCAATAAATTCCTCCGCGACGTGGTCAAATACGCCGACCCCATCCGCGCCACCGTCATCGGCGATTTCACGCCCCGCGGCGGCATCGCCACCATCATCCGCGCCAGCTACGAACGGCCGCAGAAAAAGGGCAGCAAGCGTGGCCGCTGAGCAGGACGCCTCGTTGCGCGAACTCGAACAGGCCGTCCGCGAAATCCAGGACCGTGTCCGCGCCCGCCATCCCCAAGGCGAGCGCGGCACCTTCGGCGTGCCGCTGGCCCCGCTCCTCCCGCTCCTCCACGCCCGCGACGCCGCCGAAGCCAAGGTCGCCGCCATCGGCACCGTCAACCCGCGTCCCGGCGGCCTCAAAAACAACCTCATCCAGAAGTGGAAACGCTTCGTCGCCCGCGTCCTCGATTGGCACGTCCGCGAACAGGTGGAGTTCAACCGCGCCCAGATGAACTGTGTACAGGCTACACTCGAAGCGCTCAACGACCACAACCGCGCCCTCGAATCCATCGCCACCGCCATCAGCGAATGCCAGGCCGCCATCGATAACGTCTCCAACCGCTTCGGCTATCTCCCCGAAGCCCTCGAACACACCAACCACCGTATCGCCGCCGCCGAAGTGCGCATCGAACCGCTGAAAGATCGCGCCACCGAACTCGCCGACATCGCCAAACACTGGCACGAATGGCGCAAAGAGTGGGAGCGGAAACTGGGCATCAACGAAACCCAGTTCCTCCGCAGCGTGGCCGATCTGCAGAGCGGCTTCAGCCATCGCACATCGCAAATGGAAGGCACCTTCCGCGACATCGCCCAAGCCCAACACCGCGATTTCGAAGGCGCACTCAACCGCGCCAACGACGATATCCAAAAACGCCTCTGGGCCGACCTCGACCGCATCCGGACGGAATACGAGACGATCATCCACTCCGAACTTCGCTCGGTCCGCCAGAAAGCGTTCGCCGCCGCCACCCTCCCCCCCGTCCCCGCCCCGCAAGAAGCGAATCAACACCCCTACGACTTCCTC
>CANIFK010000354.1 GCA_947466555.1 Acidobacteriota bacterium
AAGATCTTGCCCAGATTAATGTGCGACCAGACTTCGGTCCACTTCGGTTCGATATCCCCGTTCAGCACCTCGCGAAACTCGTTCGCCGCCGCCTGATAATTACTTTGCAGGAAGAAAATGTCGGCCACGCGGTAATGCGCCAACGAACTGTTCCGGCTCACTTCCAGCGCCTTCTGGAACTCCTTCAGCGCCTCGCCATATTCGCCGATATCGGTGAACATCTCGCCACGCCGGATGGCGACGGCCACGCGCATCGTCGGCGACATCCGCAGCACTCGCAGGTTCGGATCAATCTCCACCTTCTTCGGCTTGCCGAACGTTTCGACGATGAACTCCGACGACGGCCCGGCTACTTCCACGCGCTTGAACTCCGGGTTCCCTTCGGTTTCGATCTTCAGATCCACCGGCATACGGAAGGTGTCCAGATCCTGTTGAATCTTGCCCATAATCCGGAAGCCCTTGTTCGTCCGGTACACGGTGTATTCCAGCTTGAACTGCGGCGCCCCGCTCGATTCAATCCACTGCAGGAAGAAGAAGCCCAGGTCATACCCGGCCAGGTCGGAGGCCATCTTGGAGATGTCGTCCGTGCTGACGCTCTTATTGGCGAACTGCTCCGGAATCGCCTTCAGCAATTTCTTGAAGTTATCCTCGCCCAACACGTTGCGCAGCATCTGGTAGACGGCCGCGCCCTTGGCCGCGGTCGTCGCCCAATACTCCGGCGAATAATCTTCCAGCCGCGATGCCTGAATCAGCGGCGGATTATCGACCGTCATCGCCTCCACATAGGTGTCGCGCACTTCGGTTTCCAACGCCCCGGCGGGCGCCGTCTGTTCGGTGTGCAGCAGTTCGGCGTAGCGCGCCATTCCGTTGGTGATCCACAGGTGATTGCGGCTCGCGGGCGAGGTCAGAATGCCGTACCAGTGCCGCGCCAGTTGATTCGCCAGCAGCTTCGAATTCGCTTCTTTCCCGATCCCGCGCGGCGACAGGAACAACATCCCCGGCGACGCATACCCATTCGGCGCGCCCTCTTCGGTTTCCACCAGCACCAGGCTCGACGCCGGCGCGATGCCGAACTGCGTCGTCAACAGCCCCAGCACCTTGCCCGTCTCTTCTCCCCAGGAATCCGCCGCCGCGGCCGACTCGCCACGGAAGTAGATCAGCGAGTTCACTCCGCCGGAGGAAACCTTCTTCCCCTCGCCCTGCACAATCGCCAGACTCCCGCCGAACCCCGGCGAGTTGAAGCTGCAGGTGGTCGTCGACTTCCCGCCGTCTTTCTTCGTCGTCTCCAGCCCGCCGCTGACGACGCTATAGCCTTCCGGCACCGTGATCACGAACTCCGACTTATAGCGGTCTGCCGTATAACCCGCAATCGGGAACCAGCGCGACGGGTACATCAGGAAACCGTATTCCGGTCGCAGCGATGCGAACTTGATGCCATAGACAGGCGACTCTTCCTGCCCTGTCAGCTTGCCCTCGTACCGAATCACCACTTCGCGCGTCGACCCTTTGACCATCGGCGGGTCCAGCGTCAGCTTCACCGAAAAGTCCTGCGAATTCCGCTGTGCATCCACCCGGGAATCGTCCAGATAGGTGACCCCGGTCACCGTCATCGCGTTATGCAGTTCAAACGACGCTGTGCTGATCTTATCGTCGACAGCCTTGAAGCGCACCCGCGCCTTCGCTGCAATCGACTGCGTTCGCGGGTTTACGTCCGCCGTCACGCTTATCTCTTCCACATCGATCCGGCCTTGTGACGCCGTTCTCTGTGCCAGCGCCGCCGGCGCCAACAGAGCCGTCAAAACCACGGCCGCAATCATGTTCTCTCTGCGCTTCTGCATACGTCCACTCTTCAAGGTCGAGGATTAAAGTTCTGGAAAAAACCGGGCTGCCAACAACTCCGCCGCGCGCGCCAACGGGTCCACCTCTCCGCGCAACGTCGTCTGTATCGTAGCGAGCTCCGTTCGCATGGCCGTCTGCGCGGCCTTATCTTTCAATAATCGCAGAGCCGCCGACGCCAGCCCCGGACCATCCCCTTCATTCTGCATCAGTTCGGGTACGATCCGGCGCCCAGCTACTAGGTTCACCATTGTGAAATACGGTACATCCACCAACCAACGGCCCAGTTTCCAGGAAACCGGTGAAACCTTGTAGAAAGTTACCATCGGTGTCCCCATCAACGCGGCTTCCATAGCAACCGTGCCACTGGCGGCGAGCGCAAGGGTGGCATGGGCAATTGCATCCCACGTTTCCCCTTCAAGTGTTTGGATGGATGCGCGGGAAATCCGTTCCCGAAAAGTTGATCCCGGAAACATCGCGTCGTATTTATGGCCCACTCGATCCAGGAATCCGGCCGGCATCGCCCACACCACGTTCAGGTCTATTTCTTTCCGGATCCGCTCCACCGCGTCGATGACGGCAGGCATATGCCGGCCTACTTCCCCCAAGCGGCTCCCTGGCAACAGCGTCAGCAGCGGCTTCCCCGCGTCCAAACCGTGCTTCGCGAAAAAGGCGTCCCGCGTCATCGACGGCCCGGCCATCCACGCCAGCGGATGGCCAATGTAGGTGGCCTGCGGCATTCCTTCGCCGTGGAAGAAGGCGGGCTCGAACGGAAAGATGCACAGCAGTTCGTCGATGATCTTCTTCATCGTTTTCACGCGGCCCTTGCGCCACGCCCACACCTGCGGCGCCACCAGGTAGCCCACCGGGATGCCGCGTTTCTTCGCCTGCGCCGCCACGCGGAAATGGAAGTCGGGGCTATCGGTCAAAATCGCCAGCCGCGGCCGCCGCTCCTCCATCGCCCGGACCAGCTTCCAATACTCCCCGTAGATCCGTGGCAGATGTTCCAAAACTTCCACCAACCCCACCACCGACAGGCTTTCCGACTCCACGATCGGCTCCACGCCCGCCGCCCGCATCCGCGGTCCGGCGCAGCCGAAGAATCGCGCCTGCGGCCATCGCCGCCGCAGTTCTTCCACTAATTTGGCGGCGTACAGGTCGCCGGAGGCCTCCCCTGCCGAGATCAAAATGTCAAAAGGTGCCAAACGGTCAGTCTACAACGTGACGGCCGCCGAACCGTACTTGGTAGAATGGAAGCAGTATTCAATGCCCCCTCCCATCGATCTCGCCGGTCTCAACAAAACAAAGCTCCACCTCGGCGATTTCGCGCAACGGTTCTTTCGCGATGCGACGCCCTTCGGCCCCGTCTTCTCCTTCTACGCGGCCGCCGTGCCGCTGGTCTCTGAAGATCTTCGCGACTTCGTGGACGAACCGATTGCAGCCCTCCCCCCGCGCGTCCTTGCCAGCCTGGGGAAAGTCGTTCTCCTTTTCGTTCCCTTCATCGAGCGCCCCGCCGCGAAGGCCACCCCGGCCCGTAACAGCAAACGCTTCGCCGAAAAGGTGATCGAATTCGACCCCCGCGACAGTCTGGTCGCCATGGACCCGCCCGTCCCGTCCAATCGTCTCCCCTTCGCCTACCTCCCGCCGGATTCCGCCGCGGACCCCCACATCTTCGCCTTCGGCATCCAGGATGTCGACTCGAGCGACTATCACTACAGCTTCTTCCACGCCATCTCGCAGCTAATTTTCCTCACCCAGCCCGATTCGGTCATCGCCGGCTATCGCAATATCCTTCGGGAGGAGTTGAAACTGCGCGCGCATGGCGAGGTGGACGACGCCTCCTGGAAAGCCAAACTCGAACTCCTGAAAAAGGAGTCCGGCGTCCGCGGGGAATCGAAGCTGTTCCTGGAATACGCCCGCCACAGTTTTACAGATACCTTTACGCTTTTCCTGCACGGCATCTGCTGCGATATCGACGTCGAACCGGGCCCGCGCCAGATCGCCAGCCGCTACCTCCGGAAACGCCTCCAGTTCCTGCAGGTAGAGTACCCGCAGCCTGAGGGATATGCCGTTTTCCCTGAGGAGCTTAAGAATTAACTGATCTATTACGCCGCCGGTTTCCGTCGATAAGAAACACGTGCGGTGTTTGCAGGTCTCACTCTTCGGTGCGCTCCTTTGGGGCGCCACACTGGTTGCGGCTCCGTCGATCAAAGTCACGCCGGCGACGCTGACGTTCACTTACCAGGAGGGGAGCGCCGCGCTGCCAGCCGCGCAGACGCTCGCCATCTCGGCCGCCTCCGGAGCTGCGTCTACCACCGTCGTCGTCAACACCGGCGGTAGTCAGTGGATCACCTGCTCGCCGAACCTGGGCAAAACGGCTCTGGCCGTCAAAGTCAGCGTCAACCCGACCAGCCTTCCCATCGGTCAGTACTCGGAAACGCTGATTCTTACTACGCCGGAAACCACGGGTGACCCGATCATCGTGCCTGTCACGCTAGTCATCCGGGCCGCCCCTTCTGATATTCGTGTCACCCCGACCACCCTTGCCATCACCCATCGCCTGGGAGACGCCCCGCCTCTGCCGGTCAACGTCGGCCTCAATACCACCGGCGGTCTGCTATCGTATTCCGCCTCGGTCACCGGCACCAAATGGATGCGCGTCGCACCAGCCGGCGGCGCCGTCTTCCCTGGGTTCCGCACCAATGTCAGCGTAACGGTCGATATTGCCGATCTCACCCCCGGTGCGCAAAAAGGAACCCTCACCATTGCGACGCCGGACGCGGTCACGAAAACAACCACGGTTACCGTCAATTTATCTGTGCAGCCAGGGCAACCCGTGGCTAACTCCATCTGGCCACCTCGCATCAATGTCGGTGCGACGGACAGCACGGTCACGATCACCGGCGAACGCTACTTCTCCGGCACAACGGTGAAGACAGGGAACACCGTTCTAAAGACCACCATCCTCGGCCCGAATGCCCTCAATGTCGTCATCCCGGGCAGTCTCATGGCCGTGCCCGGCAACATACCGCTCGTCGTTGCCAATCCCGATCCCGGCGGTGGCGCCGCCGGCGCCATCAACTTCGAAGTCCTCCCGCCCGGTCCGCTTCTCCTCGCTGTCGTCAACGCGGCTTCTCAGTTGCCCACCGCCCTGGCGCCCGCCACCGTGTTCACCATCTACGGCTCCGGTCTGGGGCCCGATACGCTCGCCAGCTTCGACGGCAGCACACCCTATCTCCCCACCACCCTCGGGAACACCCGCGTGTACATCAACGGCGCCGCCGTCCCTCTCATCTACACCTCCAACCGGCAGCTCTCCGCCGTCACGCCGAGTACCCTCGAACCGGACCGTGCCCACATGATCGAGGTCGAGTACGGCGCGTTCCGCTCCCTCCCTTTCCCCTTCCTCAGTGTTGCCGCCTCTCCTGCACTATTCACGACCACCGGCACCGGAAATGGAAACGCCGCCGCCTTCCAGGTAGATCCTGTCACCGGCGCCTACTCTCTCAACTCCGACAAAACTCCGGCCTCGAAGGGCTCCGTCCTGGTGCTTTACGCCACCGGCATTGCGCCCGTTCAGCCCATACCACCCGACGGCTTTGTCGCCATCGGCCCGTCCAATAACAACATCCAGGGGCTCTCGGTCTTACTCGGGGACTCTCCCGCCGACCTCCTCTACGCCGGATACGCCCCCGGCCTAGTCGTCGGCATCGTGCAGATTAACGCCCGCGTTCCGGAAACCACCCCGACCGGAAAAGCGGTCCCCATCCTCCTAAAGGTCGGCAGCGCCACGAGCCAGGCTGGCGTCACTCTCAACGTGAAGTAGGATCTCCCGCAACACCCGTTGCGCCACTTCCTTTCCCTTTTCGCCCACTTCCCCGATCGGGCCGACGCAGCTCGGACACCCATGCTCACACGGGCAACCCGCAATCAATTCCGCCGTCGCTCGCAATAACCGGTCCTGCATCTTGAACAGCGGTTGGCTCCCGCCAATCCCGCCCGGATAGTTGTCGTACAAATACAGATTCGGACGGTAATCCCGCGAGGGTTCCGTCGAGTCCTCCGTCAGCGTCACCCCAAGATCCCGCGGATCGCACATCAACAACAACGCCGCCACGGCCCGCAGCGCATGGCCCAACCCCACCAGCCCGTTCTGCTTCTCCGTCGGCGTTAAATCCGGGAATCGGGCCAGGAACCCCTCGCTG
>CANIFK010000355.1 GCA_947466555.1 Acidobacteriota bacterium
CTGCGATTGACCGCTCCGCCACCTGTCCGGGTAAAACTTGATTTCAGTAACCGCCGTGCTGTACTGGCAGGTCCTGATTGAAACTGCGGGAACCTTTGGAGCTGGCGGAGGGGATCGAACCCCCGACCCTCTGATTACAAATCAGATGCTCTACCAGCTGAGCTACGCCAGCGGATTACTGCTCGAACTTTTGTCCAACCGCGGGGCAGCAACGCACCAGCGCCAATCGAACAAAATCGAGTATAGCAAAGTTTTGCGGCAGAAGGAAAACCCAGGCCGAAATCGGGCCTATAATCGGGGGCATGCGGCGCCTTGCGCTCCTCCCATTTCTCCTCGCCCTGCCCGCCCAACAGCCGGATCCCGACTCGCCTCTCATCCGTGTCACCGTCAATCTGGTCCAGGTCGATGCCATCGTTACCGATAAGTCAGGCCATGTTGTCACCGACCTGTCACCCAACGATTTCGAGATTCTACAAGACGGCAAACCTCGAAAAATCAATCGTTTCGCCTACATCGCCACACAGGCCGGCCCCACGCCGCTCCCTCCGCGCCGCGCCAATCCGAACGCCATTCCCATCCCGCCGCCAGCCTACAAGCCGGAACAGGTCCGGCGCACAATCGTGCTAGTGGTCGATGATCTGGCCCTGAGCTTCGAAAGTATGTACCACGTTCGCGAGGCCATTAAAAAATTCACAGCAAGCCTACAGCCCGGCGATCTGGTGGCCATGATGCGCACCGGCGCCGGGGCGGGCGCCGTGCAGTCCTTCACCGCCGACCACGCCCAGATCAACCAACTGGCCACCACTCTGCGCTGGAATTTCCGCTCGCGAACCGGCGCCGGGCCCATCACCTCCGTCGACGAGGAGGCAGAGGACTCCGACACGCCGGAAGAGGACATGATGAACCGCAGCGCCGGGCTCGGTTCCTTGGGTGCGATGGAGTGGATCATCCGGGGCCTGGCCAACGTACCCGGCCGCAAGTCGATCGTGCTGCTGTCGGAAGGGTTTAAGATGCAGGCGCGGAATCAGGGGGTCGACACTCTGAACGGGGCCCTGACCGATCCGCTGCGGCGGCTGACCAATCAGGCCACGCGCGCGGGCGTCGTCATCTACACCATCGATCCGCGGGGACTGCAGCCGCTCTCCCTTTCGGCGGCCGACACGGTGCGCAATCAGAAACAGTCCGACCGGCTGCAGGAGCGCCGCATTCGTGAATTCGAACAGACCCAGGACCCGCTGCGCATCCTGGCTGCAGAGACCGGGGGGAAGACATTCCTGAACGTCAATTTCCCGGACGAATCGCTCCGCCGCGTGCTCGATGATCAATCCGGGTTCTACCTTCTCGGTTACTCGCCGGATGAGGCGACCTTCGACCGCAAGTATCACAAGATTACCGTCAAGGTGAAGCGCAAGGGCTTGGAAGTCCGCAGCCGGAACGGATTTGTTGGTGTGGAAGACAAACCCGCGGCTGCCCCCGCCAATCAAACACCGCAACAGCAACTGGTGCTGGCGTTGAATGCACCGTTCCAATCGGCTGCGATCCCGGTGAAGCTAAGCGGGTTGTTCGCCGTCGATGACAAACAGTCGCCCTACCTCCACTGCCTGCTCCACATCGGGATGGAGAACATCAAACTCACCGAAGGCGCCGACGGCAAGCTGCACGGGAAGATCGAAATCCTGGTCGCGGCGTTCGATGAGAACGGCGATGCCCCGCACAATAATTTCAAGGCGTCCGGAATCACCGTCGACAAGGCCACCGCGGCGGCGGCCATCGCCCGCGGCCTGTTCGTCACCGTCGCCTATCCGCTCAAAAAGGCCGGCCCCTACCAGCTCCGGACCGCCGTCCGCGACCCGGAAACCGGCGCCATCGGCAACGCCAGCCAGTTCGTCATGGCGCCCGACCTCACCAAAGGCCGGATGTATTTATCGAGCCTGTTTGTCGCCTCCGGTACCGACACCGCCGACCGCATGCGGCTCGGCACCCGGCTCTTCCTGCCCGGCGAGGAAGTGGCCTACTCGCTCCAAATCCTGAACCCGAAACCGGACGCCAAACTCTCCCTCCAGGTCCGGCTATTTGACGAGGGCAAGGCCATCTTCGAGGGGAGCGACAAACCGCTCGCCAACCCGAAGGCAGCCAATGGCGTCATCCGGCTTGGCACGAAGATGAAGCCCGGGCCGTATTCACTGCAAGTCGTCGTCACCGAGGCCAAAGGCGCCAAGCCGCGCCGCCTGTCCCAGTGGACCGACCTGCACGTGAAGCCGAACTGAACGCCCCCCGGTTCCAAACTATAAAGAAATTTCACAAGGCCGTCGATACATCCAGAAGAAGCCGGTCCGCAGGCAGTCTAACTTCTCACGTATTGCATGGCGCTCGCCTCCACTGAAGTCTGTATCCTAACTGCGTCTGATCCGGCCTGGGACGAGGCGCTCACGCGCGTTCCCCACGATATCTTCCATACCGCGCTCTACCACCGTGTCCCGGCCCTCGGCGTTTCCGGCACGCCCGAAGCGTTCCTCTTCCAGGAAAATGACCAGACCTTCCTCTGGCCCTATTACCGCACCCCGATTCACGCCGCCCCCGGCTTTTTCGATGTAAGCTCCGCCTACGGCTACCCTGGCCCCGTCGGCCGCGGCCGCCAACCGTTCTTCCAGCGCGCCTGGCACGCACTCCTCGATCATTGGCGCCAAACCGGCGTCGTCTCCGTCTTCACCCGCTTCAACCCCCTCCTCCAGAACGTCGCCCTTCTCCAAGGCGTCACCAACCTCTCCGGCGAACCCGCCACCGCCGACATTCGTGAACTCGGCCTCACCGTCTCCGTCGACCTCACCCTCGCCCCTGACGAACAACTCCGCCGCTACCAGAAACGGCTCCGTCAAACCATTCGCAAGCTAAACGAGGAGGGCTTTACCGTCTCCGAAGACCCCGCGCTCCATCACTTCCCTGACTTCGTCCGCATGTACAACCAGACCATGGCCCGGCTCATGAGCCGCCCGGAGTACCGGCTGGAGCTCGACTGGTTTGAACAGTTCCGCGCCGCGCTCGGCCCCCACCTGCGCCTCCTGGTCTGCCACCACGGCGGACGCCTCGCTGCGGCAGACCTCGTCCTCGTCTACGGTCCGTTCGTCCACTCCCACTTCACGGGAACCTGCGACGACTTCATCCACCACAGCCCGTCCAAACTCCTTCTCGATTTCACCCGCGTCTGGGGCACCGAAATCGGCGCCCGCTCGATGCATCTCGGCGGCGGCCTCGGGGCCCGGCAGGACTCGCTCTTCGAGTCCAAACGCCGTTACTCACCCCTCACCCACCCCTTCCACATTGGCGCCTGGACCTTGAACCCATCGGTGGCCGCCGAACTCTCCGCCGCCCACGCCGCCCACCTCACAGCTCTGGGCGTCGACCCGACAACCGTAAACTTCTTCCCGTTCTACCGCTACCAGCCCGAAACCATCCAAAGTCTCTCCCCGGCCTCGCTGGCCGAGTTCCCCCACCCGCCAGCCCCAACCAGCTGAGCCCAGCGCCGGAAAGACGAACTAAATGCTGGCGACGTCGACGCCGTCGGCAACACCCTTCAACGCCGCCATACCAGCCGAGATCACCTGCTGCGCTTTGAGCCCGTCCCGATGCGACGTCGGGAATGCCCCGCCCGCCGCCACGCACTCCAGGAACACTTCCAACTCCCGTTTATACGCCGGCCCGAAGCGATCGACGAATTCAGGGGCCCCGTTGCCGCCCTTCCCGCCCGGGAAGATCTTCCGCGCCAGCGGATCGCTCGCGCCGCGCTTGCCGAATGCCTCCACGACGATCGCGTCCGGCCGCTGGTCGAACCGGCCGATCTGGATCTGGCCCAGCGTGCCGTACAGAATCGATTCCACCCGGTACCCGCTCACGTGGTTCCGTGTCACCTGGACCTGGCCCAGCAGATCATCGCCAAACCACATGTACAACATGGCGTCGTCGAAGTCTTCTTCGCAGGTCGTCAGCGCGTGGCTGTAGATCCGCGAACCCACTGCCATCGCCCGGTCCGGCATCCGCCCGGTCAGCCACAAGATCTCGTCCACATTGTGAACCGACATATCGGGCAGAATGCCATCGCTCTGGTAGCCGTTCGGCGCCGGCCCGGAATCTTCCAACGCCGAATAGATCTTGAAGACTTTCCCGATCGTCCCGGTTTCCATCAGCTCCCGCGCATACTGCAGCGCCGCGTCAAACCGCCGCTGGAACGCCAGCATCACCGCCGACGGATACTCCCGGTCGAGCTGTTCGCAGAATTCCTTATCGCCCGCCAGCGTTCCCGTTAGCGGCTTCTCCAACAGCACCCGCTGGCCGGCCCGCACGAGCAGCTCGGCATGCTGCCGGTGCAGCGCCGTCGGCGTGACGATCATCGTCGCGTCGCACACATTGGCCGCGATCAACTCCTCCACCGACCCGAACACCTGCGCCCCGCAGCCAGACCGCGAAACGAACCGGTTGGCCTTGTCGGTGTCGATATCCACCACGGCCGCCATCCGGCACAGTCCCGCCTGATCCAGGCGCCACATGTGCGTGGCATGCACCCAACCCATCCGTCCAACACCAACAATGGCTACCGCCGGTCGTTCACTCATGATCCATCAAACTATCACATAGCCCCTAATCCAGATGTCGGTATGGCTCGGTCAACTGGAACGATCGCTTGTTGTTGGCCATCACCACCTGCCCCAGGAACTTCAATTTCCCATTCACCAGAAAGCTGATCGGCTTCGACGCCGAATGGTCGAACGCCAACACGTCGCCCTCTTTCAACTCCAGCAGATCCTCCAGCCGCAACGTCGGACCCTCCAGACGCGCATCCACCGCCACCTTCGATGGCCGGATCAGCCGCATCACCCGCGCCTGCTCTTCTTCCGACGCAGCCGACCGCCGGTTCGACCATCCCTGGTCAAACTTCTGCCGCAGCATCTTGATGACGATCGACGGGATCCCGATGTTCATCATCCCGGCGCTGTCGCCAATCCGGATTTCCAGACTGATCGCCACCACCGCTTCATTCGGCGCCAGGAACTGCAGCAGCGACGGCTCCGTCTCGTGACTATCGATACCAAACGCGATATTGGTCACCTGCCGCCAGCTGTCTTTCAAGTCGTGCAGAATGATGCGATAGACCGCCTCCAGGATGCTCTGCTCGATTTCGGTAATCTCGCGCGTCATCTTGTTCGCCGCCGGTTTGCCCGTACCGCCCAGCAGCATCTCCAGAATCGGAAACACCAGCGACGGGTTGATCTCCAGCACCGCATTCCCATCGAACGGCCGCATGCCCAGGGCGATGATACAAGTGGGCGACGGCAAGCACTGCGAGAACTCCAGAAACGACAGCTGCTCCACCGACACCAGATTCACCATCACATAGGCGCGCAGATAAGCCGACAAGCTCGACGCTAAACTCCGCGCGAAGTTTTCGTGCAGCAGGTGGATCGCCCGCAGCTGATCTTTCGCAATCCGGTCCGGCCGCCGGAAATCATAGGGCTGCGCCCGCTTCGACAGGTCGTTTTCCGACTTCCGGTCCTGAAACCGGCGGAATACATTGTCAATTTCGTCCTGACTGAGTACGCGATCGGCCATTGCTCACTTATCGGCAGTTCCCCGCCCCGGAATTATAGAATGGAAAAGTGCTCCCATTCGGCCGCCGCCATCCCCTCACCCCTCCTTCAGATTTGCCCGATCTAAACGATACAGATACGGCCCGTTTGGGGCGCATTTCCCCTCGATTTCCCCGGACATCTCCCCAACTCGCCATCGGACTAATCCCATCCGCCATTCCTGTGGAAATCACCCTCCGGAGCTATCCCGAATGCTAGCCGTCATCTTCGACATGGACGGGGTACTCATCGACTCGAACCCCACCCACGTGGCCGCGTGGCTCGACTACCTCGCCCAACACAACCTCCCGTCGGAGGGCATCGACACCTGGATGTCCGGCAAGCGCAACGACCAGATCATGCGCATCCTGCTGGGCGAAGCCGCCACTCCGGAGGAGATCTTCGCCCACGGCGCCGCC
>CANIFK010000356.1 GCA_947466555.1 Acidobacteriota bacterium
CGGGCGACGCGGAGCGATGTGAATCGCGGGGCCGGATTGCTGGGCGATTCGGTGTATGTGGCGACTTCCGATTGCTTCTTAACGGCGTTGAACCGGAAGACCGGAGCGCTGTTGTGGCAGAAGCAGTATGCGGACACGAAGAAGGGTGTGTTCTGTTCGTCGGCGCCGTTTGCGGTGAAGGACCGGGTGCTGGTGGGCACGGCGGGCGGAGACACTGGGATGCGCGGGTTCGTGGCGGCTCATCATGCCACGACGGGTGAGCAGATGTGGAAGTTCTACACGGTGCCGGCGAAGGGGGAGAAGGGCTCCGAGACGTGGGGCGAGTATGTGGAGTATGGCGGGGCGGCGACGTGGCTTTCGGGGACGTATGACCCGGAGTTGAATACCTTGTATTGGACGACTGGGAATCCGTGGCCGGATTTTTATGACGGCGACCGGAAGGGCGATAACTTGTATTCGTGTTCGGTGGTGGCGTTGGACGTGGACACGGGTAAGTTGAAATGGTATTTCCAATTTACTCCTGGCGATACACATGACTGGGACGGGCAGAGCTGGCCGGTGCTGGTGGATCGGGAAGTGAAGGGGAAGATGCGGAAGATCCTGCTGCATCCGAACCGGAACGGGTTTTACTACGTGATTGACCGGGTTACCGGTGAGTTTCTGCATGCGACGAAGTTGAACGACCTGGTGGATTGGGCGAGCGGAATTGACGCCAAGGGGCGGCCGATCAAGATACCGGGGAAGGATCCGACGCCGTCGGGGAACCGGGTGTGCCCGGGTGTGCGGGGTGGGGCGAACTGGATGGCGCCGACGTACAACCCGGCGACGGGGATGTTATACGTGATCACGATGGAGCAGTGCGACATTTACACGAGTTCGGCGAAGAAGCCGGAGCCGATGGCTGGTTTCAGCGGCGGCGGGGCGGGGCCGAAACCGCGCGATGCGGGCACGTTCTATCTGCGGGCGCTGGACGCGGCGACGGGGAAACGGATGTGGGAATACCCGATGCCGGGGCCGGGCGTGGCGTGGAGCGGGACGGTTTCGACGGCGGGCGGGGTGGTGTTTGTGGGCGACGACGACGGGCAGTTGCTGGCGTTGGACGCTAAGAGCGGGAAGCATTTGTGGCACTTCCAGATGGGCGAATATCTGTTCGCTTCGCCGATCACTTATGCCGTGGATGGGAAGCAGTATGTGGCGATTGCGTCGGCGACGGCGGTGTTCAGTTTCGGGCTGTTTGAGCCGGTGCCGAGCGTGGAATTGGTGAAGGGCGCGCAGTAGGAATTGACCGCAGGGCGTCACGCTGACGATGGGGCGGCGTGGCGCGCGGCGGTAAGTGCTTTGTTTGTGGATTGGTTGGGGGCGTGCAGGGTTATTTTCGGACCGGCTGGCCTGGTCCGGAGATAAACATGTTCCCATCCATTCGGCCTATGTGGCCCACGTTGGCGTTGTTGGCGTTCACGATACCGGGGGGGGCCCAGACGACGGGTCCGGTGGTGAGCGAGTTGTCGTTGGAACGGCAACTGGTGCTGACGACGATGTTGACGACGACGGAGCTGGCGCTGCCGGCCGATAAGGTGTCCGGGATTCTCTCGGGTGCGTGGGAGGTGCGCGAGCGGTTGATCTACAACCCGTCCGGTGCGACGCTGACGTCGACGATTTTTGTGGTGCAGCCGGGGTCGGTGCTGCCGACGCCGATTAATGGAAATCTGACGGGTTTGATTCTGGGTGTCTATACATTGAACGTGGAGAAGATCTATTCGACGACGACCCCGAAGGCGACCGTGGCGTTTACGGGCACGGTGGCTGGGTCGTCAATCGGCGGAGTGTTGGGGAATGTGACGGGGCTGCCGTTTAGCGTTTCCTTTGCCTATTCCGCGGACACGCCGGCGAAGATTAGCGATGTTGTTCACTTAGTGGCGGGGCGCGTGATTGCGTACACGAAAGATGCCGTGGGCACGTTCGTGGTGCCGAAGATTGTGCCGCCGGTGCCACCGGGAACGGGGCCGCAGATTGTGATTGTGGCGCCGGTGAACACGATTGATTCGCAGATCGTGCTGGATGCGTCGCGGTCGACGGATGCGTCGGGGACTTCGTTGAGCTTCGCGTGGCGGAGCACGGGGAAGACGTCGGCGATCCTGAATCCGAATACGTCTATGGCGACGGTGCAGTTCGGCGAAGGGCTGGGCGAGTATTCGTTTGAGCTCACGGTGACCAATGGAAATGGGGTTGCGGTGAAGCAGGTTGTGGTCGTTAGTTATTTTGGACGGTAGGTGAGTGGCGAGGTCATTCCGCAACGTGATAGGGTTGCGGAATGATCTCGGCGCGGTTGTCGGGCATTGTCGCGTTGGTGCTGCTGGCGGGCGGAGCGGCGTGGGCGTATCAGAACCGGCGGTCGTCGTATATGTACGAGCGGGAGATGCAGAATCCGGCGGACGATCCGGCGGATGCGGAGGAGCCGGGGGAGTGGGCGTTTGCGCGGTTGCGATACCGGTCGGCGCGGGGCGGGTGGCGGCGGAGTTCGTGGGGGACGGATTCGAACAAGGCCGAGCGCGTGTTTACGCAGGGCGTGCGGCGGCTGACGCGGGTGCATGCGCGGTCGGTGGAGGAGATTATTGATGTGGATAGTGATGAGGTGTTCAACTGGCCGTGGTTGTATGCGGTGGAAGTTGGGCATTGGAGCTTGACCGATGCGCAGGCGAAGCGGTTGCGGGAGTATCTGGACCGGGGCGGGTTTTTGATGGTGGACGACTTCCATGGGTCGGCGGAGTGGGAAGTGTTTATGGAGGGGATGCGGAAGATTTTTCCGGACCGGGTGATTGTGGATTTGGCGGATGGGGAACCGATTTTCCATGTGTTGTATGACTTGGACAAGAAGTTCCAGGTGCCGGGGAAGCAGTACATTTATTCCGGGCGGACGTATGAGCGGGATGGGGTGGAGGCGAAGTGGCGGGCGGTGTTGGACGACAAGGGGCGGGTGCAGGTGGGGATCTGTCACAACATGGATTTAGGGGATGCGTGGGAGTGGGCGGATGATCCGGAGTACCCGGAGGCGTATGCGTCGTTGGCGTATCGGATTGGCATCAATTACATCGTTTATTCGATGACTCATTAGGAACCGTGGGGCAGGTTGTGGTGTCTGTTTGTGCATGACGATACAGACTGGCGCGACGATTAATGTTACTCCGCTAATTGATGTTTTGTTAGTGCTGCTGATTATCTTTATGGTGATTGTGCCGGCGCATTCGGTGGGGCTGGCGGTGCGGGCTCCGGAGACGGGGTTGGTGGTAACGACGGTGCCGGAGGCTGCGTTGGTGGTGACGGTTTTGGAGGACGGGGGAGCGTTGTTGAACCGGGAGAAGTTGGGGGAGGGGGAGTGGGTGGGGCGGTTGCGGACGGTGTTGTCGGGGCGGGCGGACAGGACGGTGTTTTTTGCGGCGGCGCCGAATATGGAATTCCGGGTGGTGGCGCGGGCGATTGACCAGGCGCGCGGGGTGGGGGCCGGGCAGGTGGGGCTTTTGCGGAGGGCGGAGTAGGAATTGTCCTGGCGAAAAGATTAAATTGGTGCTTGGCACCAATTTTGTAAGTGGTTGATTTTGTTGGGGTGCGGTCGGCGGAAGATTAAATTGTGTGTAACACGGTTTATTGGAGGAGCCAGCGGAGGATGCCCTCGTTCATTTCGTCGAAGGCCCGGTGGCGGTACAGGGGGCCGGTGATGGGGAGGATGTTGTTGTTCCAATCGGTGGGCTGCATCCAGGTGACTTGGCGGTCCTGGGCCATGTCGGCCAGATCCCAGCGCGTGTAGAAGCCGGGCATGACGGCGTCGTGGAGGCCCAGATGGCGGGGGCTTTCGAAAACAGGGGCGAAGGAGTAGGGCGCGCGTTCTAGCCAGAGGCGGTTCAATTTCGGCTCCAGGCGGCTGGCGATGAGCAGGGCCACGGCGTGGGGGCCGTCGGCTACGCCGCGGATGGGGCCGGTCGAGTTGAGGGCGCGGGCGGCGTTGACGATATCGATGGCGCGCATGGCGGGGAGGTTGCGGCCGGTGAGCCAGGCGCGGGTGGCGGCTTCCCAGTTGCCGTGTTCGGCGAATTGAACGGGGTTGGGCAGGGCGCGGGGCATGAGGGCGAAGACCTGGGCGCCGGCCTTGGCGATTTCGATGGCGCGGGGGCTGAGCTTTTCGGTGCGTTCGACGTGGACTACGGCGGGGAGGTTGGATTTGCCTTGCGGCGTTAGGATCCAGCCTTCGAGGTTCACGCCGGGCTCGGTGGTCAGTTTTACCTTGCGGATTTGGAGGCCGTCGCGGGTTTCTTCGGAGATCGTCTCGGGCTTGTTGCTGGTGGGCTCGACTACGGCGAGTTTGCGGATGAACTCATCGAGGGTGCCGGAGACGGGGCGGGCGGTGCGCTGTTCCTTGAGGATCTCGATGAGGTCGCGCGATTCGGCGGCAAGCTGGCCGGAGGGGGTGACGCGGAGATCTTCGTTGGTGAACATCTTCACGGGGCGCTCTTTCCAATTGGGGTTGCCGTTGTTGAGCCAGCGGTTGAACCACTCGTAGACGCCTTCGCGGATCTCGATGGGCGTGCCGTGGCCGCCGGGGCCGACGACCCACTTGATTCTGTCCTGGACGCCGAGGATTTCGTAGAAATTGCGGGCCTCTTCGTAGAGGACCTTGGCGCCGGCGGGGGTGAAGAAGTCCTCCTTCGTGGAGCCGATGAACCAGGGTTTGGGGGCGAAGATTTCGACGTAATCGGTTTGGTCGAGGCCGGCGGCGAGGAAGCCGGGGGGGCTTTGTTCGGAGTCACCGATGGGGCCGGGGAAGAGGACTTCGAAGGACTGCATGTAGCAGAGGGGGGCGGCGACTTTGACGCGCGGGTCGAGGGCGGAGATGTACGTGGACTGGGTGCCGCCGCCGGAGCAGCCGGTGGCGCCGATGCGGTCGGGGTCGACTTCGGGGCGGGTGTTGAGGTAGTCGATGGAACGGATGCCGTCCCAGACGAAGTAGGAGGAGAGGGTTTGGTTGATGAGGAAGGCGGCGGTGCCGGCGGTCCAGTGTTGGGGGACGCCGGGGGTGACGAGCGACACGCCGGCGCGGGACCAGTAGCCCTGGAAGCGTTCGCCCTGGCCCATGGGGTCGAAGGCGAGGACGACGAAGCCTTGCATGGCGAGGTTGGCGGCCATGCGCTGGGCGGCGGGTTTGCCTTCGTTCCAGTGGCCGATGGCGTAGAGGATTGCCGGGTGTTTACCGGGGGTGGCGGGGAGGTAGAGATTGCCGGTGACCCAGTATTTGGGGAGGCTTTCGAACATCACCTTTTCGATTTTGTAGGCGCCGGCGTCGAGGGTGCCAGTGGTGCGGGCGTTGAGGGGGCCGCGGTAGGTGGGGAGGCCGCCGTAGACTTCGAGGATTTTGGCGTGGGCGGCGCGCTGGTGGGCTTCGGCTTCGGCGCGGGATTTGATTTGGCGGATTTTGGATTTGCGGGCGGCGAGTTGGGATTGGGCGAGCTGGTTGATCCAGGCGGTGTAGGCGGGTTGGGCTTGGAGGGTGGTGGCGAGGAGGAGGAGGGCGGGGAGGAGGCGCATCTGTGGATTTTATCGGAAATGCGGGAGGTGCGCGGTTGCGCATTCATTTCTTCCGTGATAAACCTATTGGTTAATTAACCTGAGAGTTTATATGGAAGACATGCTCAGTCAAACCTTCGCCGCCCTGGCCGATCCGACGCGCAGAGCGATGTTGGCACGTCTCTCGCAGGGCGAGGCGAACGTGTCGGAACTGGCGCAACCGTTTCTGAAGAGCATGAGTTTGCCCGCGCTTTCGAAACACGTGAAGGTTTTGGAGCGGGCCGGACTGATTACGAAGTCCAAGGACGCGCAGTGCCGTTCGTGCAAGCTGCGTGGCGCCGGACTGCGGGTTGCGGCCGATTGGGTGGAGCAATACCGGGTGTATTGGGAAGAAAGTTTTGACCGCCTGGATGCCTATTTGAAAGCTACGGCTGGGAAGAAAAAAGGGAAGGACAAAGGCAATGGCCGCACGACATA
>CANIFK010000357.1 GCA_947466555.1 Acidobacteriota bacterium
CAATTTGTCCGGATTATTTCGCCCCTCCACGGACCACGAATCCTCTGGCCCTATTTCCTGCTATATCACCGACCCTTTATTTCGCTGAAAAAGGACCGCTTCTATGCAAAAGGCCCTCGTTTATGTCGCGCACAAAAGTAGCGCCCTCGGCCGCCGTGCGCTGTGGCTCGTCGCCGCCCTGGTCGTCGCGGTCGTCCTCGTCCGCGCCACCGCCTGGTACGGCAGCCTCTACCAGAAGTTCACCGACAACGACCCCGGCCGTGGCGCCGCCGTCGTCTCCGCCGACGTCTTCGGCGACAAGTTCCAACAGGTGAAATACCTCGAACAAGGCTGGACCGCCTCCGACAGCCTCTGGTTCTACTCCACCACCCAGGGCTCCAACCTCCTCCCCTACGACTTCTTCCTCCACGTCGAACAGGAGAAGGCGCCGCAGCCCTTCCGCGCTCCGGAGAACGTCAACCGCTACCGCTATCTCCCCCAGCGCCCCACCAAGAGCAACCCCGATGGCCTCCCGCTCGGCATGGTCGCCGATACCTACCGCGGCAAAAAGTACATGGGCTTCACCTGCGCCGCCTGCCACACCACCCAGGTCAACTACCAGGGCGTCGGCATCCGCATCGATGGCGGCCCCGGCGCGGCCGACATGGATGGCTTCATGAACGATCTCTGGCGCGCCCTGGCCGCCACCAAAACCGACCCCGCCAAACGCCAACGCTTCGTCGTCGCCGTCAAGAACAGCGGTAATTACAACGACGAGGCCGAAATCCTCCGCGACCTCGACATCTACACCCTTCGCATGGAAGCCTACAGCTTCTTCAACGACAGCTTCAAACACAACGACGACGGCAGCGTGACCCCCGTTCCCTACGGTTACGCCCGGCTCGACGCCTTTGGCCGCATCTACAACCGCGTCCTCGAACATGTGCTCAATCCGGAAGCGCTCCGCGAGATCCTGACCGGCGCTCTTCCGCTCGATCAGTCCCAGGCGCTCCTGGAGAAAATGAAGCCGGTCCTCACCAGCGAAAATCGCGATCACCTCATGGAGCGCCTCGTCGCCCTGCTCTCCATCGAACAGCGCCGCACGCTCCGCGACCGCGTCTTCAATCCCCCCAACGCTCCCGTCAGCTACCCCTTCCTTTGGGACATCCCGCAGCACGACTACGTGCAATGGAACGGCATCGGCGCCAACGGCGGCGTCGGCCCCATCGGCCGCAACGCCGGCGAAGTCATCGGCGTCTTCGGCACCCTCGATTGGCAGCAGAAGAAGGGCTGGACCGTCTCCTCCGTTCTCGGCGGCCAGGGCTTCGGCGATACCCACATCAGCTTCCAGTCCTCAGTCAATGTCCACAACCTGCGCCAGTTGGAAGACCGCCTCTGGAGCCTCCAGTCCCCCCGATGGGAGGACCCCGCCGCCGGTCTGCCCGCCATCGACCCCGCCAAGCGCGACCGCGGCGAAAAGCTCTTCGTCGAACACTGCGCTGCCTGCCACGCCAACATCGATCGCAGCAGTTCCAGCCGCCGCATTGTTGCCCACATGGACAAGGTCTCCGCCGCCGGGACCGATCCCACGATGGCCAACAATAGCGTCCAGTACAACGGCTTCAGCGGCATCCTGCGCAACATGTACATGAAGGCCGGCGTCGGTGCCGTCCTGTTAAACACCAAGGCCCCCGTCGCCGCCATCCTCACCACCGCCACCGAAAACGTCGTTGCCACTCCCAGCCCGGATAAGTGGTGGTTCACCCGCGCCGCCGAGTGGGCCGTCGATCTGTTCAACGAATACACCGGCAACGACATCAAGCCCAGCGTGAAGGCGGGCAACTACACGCCCGACACCACAGCCGCCCCGTTCCAATCGCTCCAGGCCTATAAGGGCCGGGCGCTCAATGGCATCTGGGCCACCGCGCCCTACCTCCACAACGGCTCCGTGCCGACGCTATATGATCTGCTCCTGCCAGCCGCGGACCGGCCGAAGAAGTTCCGCGTCGGCTCCCGCGAACTCGAGGTGAAGAAGGTGGGCCTGAAGCACGGCGAATCCGACTACGACGGCTTCCTCTTCGACACCTCTCAGTTCACCAACTCAAACGCCGGTCACGAGTACGGCACGAAGATGACCGACGAGCAGCGTTGGGATCTGGTTGCGTACTTGAAATCGCTCTAACTTACTTGGCAGCGCCGAAGGCGATGATCTCTTTGGCCACTTCGTCCGGGTGCGACGCGAACAGGTAGAAGTTCCCGCCTTCGATGTCCACCACCTTCGCCTTCGGCACGCCCGCGATAAAGTCGTCTCGGTGCCGCTTGCGGATGATGATATCGATCGGGTTCTTCGTGTCGGTCTTCGAGAACAGCGCCAGCACCGGGATCTGAATCTTCGTGTACTCCGGCTTCTTCCGTCCGGCGAAGATCGCGTCGCGAATCTGTAGCGACGACTTCGCCGCCCCCAGGCTCCCGTCCGGCTTCTCTTCGTAGATCTGCCGCAATTCCGATTCCGGGAACGTCATCCCCTGTGTTTTCTTCTGCCAGGCCATGTAGGCGGCAAACGAGGAGCGGTCCACCGGCACCGGTTTGGTGGCGGTCGGAGGGACGGTGCCCGGCGGGATCTTGTAGTCCGGCATGGTCAGCGTCGGGTCCTCGGCGGAGTTGATGTAGACCAGTCCGGTCACCCGCGGCGAGCCCTGCGCGCCAATCGTCGAGCAGTCCTGCCCGCCCCAGGAGTGGCCGGCCAGAATGACATTGTTCAAGTTCAGTGTTTCCAATACCTTCAGGACATCGGCGGCCGACCAATCGGCCGTATGGCCCTCTTCGGTGCGGGTGGAGGCGCCGTAGCCGCGGCGCGAAATCCCATAAACGTGGAAGCTCCCGGTCAGCTTCGGGGCTAGGTCGTCATAGGTGTGCGCGGAGAGGTAGCCGGCCAGGAGGACCAGCGGCCGGCCGGTGCCGCCCCAGTCAAGGACCTCCAACTGGACCCCGTTGGCGACGGGCACCATCTGGGTCTTATGCGTCGATGGATCCTTCCACCCCTGCGAAAAGAGTGCAGAAATGCACAAAAAAGGTACCAAAAATCGCGCAAACATACCCCGATTGTACCTATTTTCATGGCGAACAAACGGCGAAAGTGGTATGCTCTTCGCATGGCGCACAAACAGTGCCGGGTTACGGTGACAGACATGAATGGGATCGACCACACGGTGACGGTGGAGGGCGATTCGGTGTACCTGGCGGCGGCGCGCGGGCTGGCCGAACTGCGACGCCACGGGTGGGTGGGGGAGATCGCCTCCGGGATCAATGTGATCCAGGTTTTGATCCACGAGAACCGGGAGGTGTCCCATGCCGTCTCCTACCGGAAACTGGTGGAGTGGGCTGGTCGGACGGCGGGCGGTCCGGCGGAGGTCGTGCGGCGTCGCGAGGTGCGCGATGTGCTGGGCCTGGGCTCAAGCGCGAAGGAAAAATTTGCGGGCATATAGCCAGTAGGCGAGGGCGAGGTGCAGGGCTACGTAGGTCAGCGCGTAGAGCAGGCTGGCGTTCATGGGCGAGGCGATTGGCACGAAAACGGCCTGATAAATGGCCGTTTTCCAGTGCAGCATGTGCAGGATGATTTCGATGAACTCGCTGGCCATGTAGAGGGCGATGGCGTTCATGCCCATGACCATAGCGGGCTGGAATGGCTTCACGACTTTCATCCCGTCGATGAGCCAGAGCAGGAAGGCGAAGACGCTGAAGTCGAGGCCGGCCATGAGGAGGGTGAAGGACGAGGTCCAGAGCTTTTTGTTGATGGGCAGGACAGTGTTGAGCGCGAGGCCGGCGGCGATCAGCACGATGCCGATGATGACGAGTCGCTCGGCGCGTTTCTGGACGTCGTTGGAGGATTGGAGGATGTGTCCGGCCAGGATGCCGAGCAGGCAGGTGGCGATGGCGGGCAGGGTGCTGACGATGCCTTCGGGATCCCAGGTTTTGGTCTCGCCGTAGTTGTGGGCGCCGAGGATAATTTTATCGATGTAATGGGCGAAGTTGCCTTCGACGGAGAGGTCGCCGGGGGCGAAGCCGGGGGCGGGGATGAAGGTCATGATGGCCCAGTAACCGGCGAGGAGGCTGATGGTTGCTACGATCTGGCCGCGGACGGAGGTGTTGAGGAACAGGAAGGCCGCGATGGCGTAGCAGATGGCGATTCGCTGCAGGACGCCGAGGATGCGGAATGTGTCGAGCGGGAACGTCGGGAAGGCATAGATGAGCAGGCCGAGGCCGAAGAGGATGGCGGCGCGGCGGAGGATGTCCTTATAGAGTTGGGGGCGGGGTTGGTCGAGTTTGCGGCCGAGGGAGAGGGTGATGGCGACGCCGACGATCCAGACGAAGCTGGGGAAGACGCAATCGGTGAGTGTCCAGCCGTGCCATTCGGCGTGCTGGAGCGGGGCGTAGGTGGTGCGGCCATCGCCGGGCGTGTTGACCAGGATCATGAGCGCGATGGTGAGTCCGCGGAAGGCGTCGAGGGAGAGTAGGCGGGACACGATTTCCTAGTGTAGTACCAGATTTCATTCAGGACGCCGGGGGCGCCGTTGGCGGTGAGGGTAAAATCAGGACATTCGAATGATGGATCGACGTACCTTTACAACCGCATTGGCTGTCGGTGGCACCGTTGGCGCAGCTCCGCGCCAGCCGCGCATTTTGCTGCGCTCCTCCTGGCAGACGATTAACATTGGCGACATCGGGCATAGCCCGGGTGTGATGACGTTGCTGGAGAAGTATTGGCCCGAGGCGGAATTTCGGTTGTGGCCGGGGAATATTGGGGATGGCGTGCGGGAGATGTTGTTACGCCGCTTCCCGAAGTTGACGTTTGTGGAGGGTGCCGAGGCGGAGAAGCGGGCGTTTGCGGAATGCGATTTTCTGCTGCATGGATCGGGGCCCTACCTGGTGGCGCCGGCCCATGTGGAGCGGTGGGTGAAGGACACGGGCAAGCCGTATGGCGTCTATGGGATTACGTTGAATCCGGACAAGATCGACGCGCAGGTGACGCGGCTGTTGACGGGGGCGCGGTTTGTGTTTTTCCGCGACTCGGTTTCGCTGCAGTTTGCGAAGGATGCGGGGGTGAAGAGCCCGGTCATGGAGTTTGGACCGGATGGCGCTTTTGGTGCTGACCTGCGGAATGACGCGGCGGCGAAGGCGTTTCTATTGGCCCATGGCTTGGCCGCGGGACAATTCCTGTGCTGCATTCCGAAGTACCGGCGGACGCCGGAGTGGCGGATTGCGCGGAAGAACAAGCCGGTTGACCGGGAGGCCGAGGCCCGCAATGCGGCGATGCAGGAGCATGACCAGGCGCCGTTGCGCGAGGCCGTGATCGCGATTACGCCGGAGACGCCGATGAAGGTTTTGCTGTGTCCGGAAGACGAGACGCAGATGGTGCTGGCCAAGGAGATGATCTACGATAAGCTCCCGGATGCGGCGCGGAAGAAGACCGTTTGGCGAGAGAAGTTCTGGCTGACCGATGAGGCGCTGAGTACGTACACGATGAGCGCGGGGTTGTTTGGCAATGAGATGCACAGCCCGATTCTGTGCGTCGGGAATGGCATTCCGGCGATTGTTTGCCGGTTTCGTGAACAGACCACGAAGGGCTTCATGTGGCGGGACATTGGGCTGGGCGACTGGCTGTTTGATTTGGACAATGAGGCGGATGTGGCGCGGGTGGCTCCGGCGGCGTTGGCGATGGCGGAGAACCCGGCCGCGGCACGGGCGAAGGCGGCCAAGGCGCGTGCGTTCGTGGTGGCGCGGCAGAAGCATACGATCGATGTGTTGAAGAAGCAATGGTCCTGATTCCTCTACTGGCATTGTTGGCTGCGGCGCCGTCGGGCGTCGACGCGTGGCGCGCGCATCGGGTTGGCCTGTTTGTGCACTGGGGCGTGGCGACGGGACGGGCGTTGCCGCAGTCGCATTCGCACGCGCGGCAGAGCGGGTTGAACCCGTCCGGTTCGGTGCCGGCGGCGGTTTATGACGAGTTCTACAAAGAGTTCAATCCGACGGCGTATGACCCGGA
>CANIFK010000358.1 GCA_947466555.1 Acidobacteriota bacterium
GACCTGCTGCGGCTGCCGAGCGGGGAGTGGTTCCGGATGAAGTTGCGGTCGATGGTGGGGATTATTCCGCTGTTTGCGATGGAGACGATTGACCCGGCGGTGATCGATAAGCTGCCGGGGTTCCGGAAGCGGATGCAGTGGTTTGTGCGGAACCGGCCGGACCTGTGCGGGAATCTGGCGTCGATGACGGAGAAGGGTGTGGGCGAGCGGCGGATGTTGTCGCTGGTGGGCCCGCGGCGGTTGCGGCGGATTTTGGAAAGAGTTCTGGATGAGAAGGAGTTTCTGTCGCCGTACGGGATCCGGGCGTTGTCCCGGCATCACGCGGAGCACCCGTATCAGCTGGCCGTGGACGGGGCGACGTATGAGGTGCGGTACGAGCCGGCGGAATCGAGCACGGGTTTGTTTGGCGGGAATTCGAACTGGCGCGGGCCGATCTGGTTTCCGGTGAATTATCTTCTGATCGAGTCGTTGCAACGGTTTCATTTCTACCTGGGCGAAGACTACAAGGTGGAGTTTCCGACGGGGAGCGGGAACAAGATGGACCTGTGGGAGGTGGCGGCGACGCTATCGCAGCGGATGTCGGCGTTGTTCCTGAAGGACAAAGACGGGCGGCGTCCGGGCATGGGGCCGCATCCGAAATTCCACACCGATCCGCACTTCCGGGATCATCTCTTGTTCTACGAATATTTCCACGGCGACACCGGGGCCGGGCTGGGGGCGAACCACCAGACGGGATGGACCGCGCTAATCGCGAAGCTGTTGACGCAGAATGGAGAGTAATGCGTTTTTTACTGGTTCTTGCTTGCTTTGGGATTCTGGCGGCACAGCCGCGACATGGCGTGAAGCCACAGCGGATGGTGATTCGCGGGGCGACGGTGGTGGAGGGCAACGGCACGCCGGCGGCGGGGCCTGTCGATATCGCTATTGAAAATGGCGTGATCACCGCCGTGGGCCGGGCGGCGGCGCAGCCGGGCGACGTAGTGATTGATGCCAAGGGCAAGTATGTTCTGCCCGGGTTGATCAATCTGCATGGGCACCTGCATACCGAGCGCGGCGGCGTGCCGATGGATCCGAACTACGTGCTGAAGCTGTGGCTGGCGTGCGGCATTACGACCGTGCGCGACGTGGGCAGCGCGCTGACGCAGACGTTGAACGTGCGGGCGAAGAGCGAGACGGGCGAGATCGTTGCGCCGCACATGTTTGTGTATCCGATGCTGGGCCGGGTGCGTGATCCGGAGGCGGCGCGGCGGCGTGTGCAGGAGATCAAGAAGGCTGGCGCCGATGGGTTCAAGATCGTTGGCACGTGGCGGGACACGATGGACGCCGCGCTGGATGAGGCGCATAAACTGGGCCTGCCGGTGGCGCAACACATTGGCGTGGAAGAGACGAGGGCCGATGACGCCATTCGCAACAAGGTGACTTCGATTGAGCATTGGTATGGGATTCCGGACGCTGCGATTCCAGGTGGCGTGCAAAACTTTCCGCCTTCGTACAACTACATGAACGAGGGCGACCGGTTCCGCTGGGCAGGGCGGTTGTGGCGCGAGGCGGATTGGGAAAAGCTGACGAAGCTGTTCGATGCGATGATCGCGAACAACGTGGCGTGGGATCCGACGCTTGAGATTTACGAAGCCAGCCGCGACTTGCAGCGGGCACAGACGCAGCCGTGGTTCGGCGAGTATCTGCATCCGGTGCTGGCGGATTTCTTCAAGCCGAATTTGCAGAATCACGGATCGTACTTTTTGAACTGGTCGTCGACGGACGAGGCGTATTGGAAAGAGAACTACCAGATCTGGATGCGCGCGGTGCGCGAGTTTGCGCGGCGCGGCGGCACGGTGGGCATCGGCGAAGACGCGGGGTACATCTACCAGATGTACGGGTTCGGGTTCATTCGCAATTTGGAGTTGCACCAGGAGGCCGGGTTCCACCCATTGCAGATTGTGCAGCAGGCGACGTTGAATGGGGCGCGGATCCTGGGGCAGGAGAAGAAGCTGGGGCGCGTGCGCGTGGGCTGGACGGCGGACATGCTGGTGGTGAATGGGAATCCGTTGGAGGATTTCAAGCTGCTGTATCCGGTGGCGGCGAATGCGGGCGTGAAGCCGGGCGTGGAGTGGACGATCAAGGGCGGGATTCCGTATTCGGTGCCGCAGTTGCTGTCGGAAGTGGGGGCGATGGTGGCGAAGGCGAAGGGGGTAAAGTGACGCCGTTTGAACATGCGTCGCGGACGCGGCTGGTGTTTGGGTCGGGTCGGATTCACGAGATTGGCCGGCATGCGCGGGAGCTGGGATTCCGGCGGACGTTGATCGTTTCCGACGCCGGAATGCAGAAGGCGGGACATGTGGCGACGGTGCTGTCGGCGCTGGCGGGGGAGGGAATTGAGTCGTCGCCGTGGTCGAACTTCGACGCCAATCCCGATTCGCAGATGGTGGAGCATGGGCGGGATTTCGCGTCGAAATTGAACGTGGATTCGATCATCGGGCTTGGCGGTGGCTCGTCGATGGATTGCGCGAAGGCGATCAACATTGTGCTGACCAACGGCGGGCGGATTCAGGACTACTGGGGGCACGGGAAGGTGCCGGGCGCGATGCTGCCGATGATCGGTGTGCCGTCGACGACCGGGACCGGGAGCGAGGCGCAATCGTACGCGTTGATCAGTGACGCGGCGACGCATGTGAAGATGGCGATTGGTGATGAGAAGGCCGCCTTTGCTGTTGCCATTCTGGACCCGGAGGTGGCGCGGACGCAGCCGCGGGCCGTGCGCGCGGTGGCCGGTTATGACGCGATTTCGCATGCGGTTGAGACCTACGTGACGACGAAGCGGAACGCGCTTTCGCTGTGTTACTCGCGGGAGGCGTGGCGGCTGATGGAGGGTTCGTTTGAACGGCTGATGGCGGACGCGGACGACGTGGAGGCGGTGGCTGAGATGCAGTTGGGCGCGTGGTTTTCAGGCGCGGCGATTGAGGCTTCGATGCTGGGGGCGACGCACGCGCTGGCCAACCCGTTGACGGCGGTGTATGGCATCACGCACGGGCAGGCGATTGCGGTGATGTTGCCGCACGTGGTGGGTTGGAACGAGCATCCGGACTATATGGAGTTGCATGCGGACCTGCCGCGGCGGTTGCGCGAGTTGGCCGATGCGGCGGGGCTGGCCTGCTCGCTGCAGGCGTTGGGCGTGGCGGAGGACCGGTTGCCGGTGCTGGCCGAGGCGGCGACCAAGCAGTGGACGGGTAAGTTCAATCCGCGGCCTTTGGATTTCGATTCTGCTTTGGAGTTGTATCGATGCGCTTATTGATTCTTTCGCTTTTGCTGGGGATTTCGCTGTTTGCCGAGTGGCCGCAGTTTCGGGGGAACCCGTCGTTGACGGGCGTGGCGACGGGGACGTTGCCGCCGGAAAATTTGAAGTTGTTGTGGACCTGGGAGGGGGGCGAGTCGTTTGAATCGTCGCCGGTGATTGCGGGCGGGGTTGCCTACATTGGCGCTGGCAACGGCGACCTGGTGGCGATTGACATGGCGACGGGGAAGACGAAGTGGAAGTATAAGACGGGGGCGGAGTTGGGCGAGTCGACGCCGGCGGTGGGCGGCGGGGCTGTCTTTATTGGCGATTTGCGCGGTGGGTTTCATGCGGTGAGCGTGGCGACGGGCAAGGCGCTGTGGACGTTTAAAACGCTGTCGGAGATTAAGTCGTCACCGGTAGTGGTGGGCGACCGCGTGTTGATTGGTTCGTATGACCAGAACCTGTACGCGGTGGAGATCAAGACGGGCAAGCAGTTGTGGAAGTTCGAGACGGCCGGGCCGGTGCATGCGACGCCGGGGATCGCCAATGGCGTGGCGTATGTGACGGGCTGCGATGAGAAGTTCCGGGCGATCCGGGTGAGTGATGGGAAGGAAGTGTTTGAGGTGGCGAGCGGGGCGTATACGGGCGCGTCGCCGTTGTTGGTGGGATCGATGGCGTACTACGGGACGTTTGGGAACGAGGTGTTTGGCGTCGACATGGCGACGAAGAAGATCGTGTGGAAGTATGAACACCCGGTGCGGAAGTTCCCGTATTATTCGAGCGCGACGCTGGCGGCGGGGAAGATCATCCTGGGCGGGCGGGACAAGATGGTGCACGGGATTGACGCGAAGACGGGGAAGGGTGTGTGGACGTTTGCGACGAAGAGCCGGGTGGAGTCGTCACCGGCAGTGGCTGGGAACCGCGTGTTTATTGGGTCGAACGATGGGCGGCTGTATGTGTTGGACGCGGCGACGGGGAAGAAGTTGTGGGAGTATGAGGCCGGGTCGGCGTTGTCGGCTTCGCCGGCCATCAGTGAGGGGAAGGTGCTGATCGCGTCGCAGGACGGACGCGTGTTTTGTTTTGGCGGCTGAGCGCTACTGGCCTTCGCCGTAGACGATGGAGCCGTTGACGCCGTCCTTGTTTTTGGCGGCGCCGATGGTGACGTTGCGTTTGCGGTCCTCGTGTTGGAAGACGAGTTGGAGCGCCTGGTCATCGCCGGAACTGGTCATGGCGGAGGTGGTTTGGCTGTAGCCGGCCGCGCTGTACTTGGCTTCGTAGAATTCCTTGAGTTTGTCGAGCGGCTCGTTGGAGGAGAAGACGACGGTGCCGCCGGCGCCTTTTTCGGCATTGCCGGTCATGCCGCCGATGACCTTGGCGTCGCCGGGGAGGAATACCCAGTCGGGAAGCTTCATGTTGGCGCCGGCGCCGATTTCGGCGTGGCCCTCGTCGGAGTCGATGGTGATTTTGCCGTCTTTGATTGCGTCGCCGTCGATGGTGATGGTCTTGCCCGTTTTCTTGTCGCGGATGGTGATCTTGCCGGTCTTTTCGTTGACGTCGAGGACGTCGATATCGGGGTTGGCCGCGGCGGCGACCTGGGCGATGGCGGCCAGCGGGTTCTTCGCCATTTGTTGGGCTTTATTGACAAACATGTAGCCGACGACGGCGCCGCCGATGACGAGGAGCATGAAGAAGGCGAAGAGTCCGATCAGGATCCAGGCCCAGATGGGCATGCCCTTTTTGGGCGGGGGCGGCGGCTGGGGATAATTCTGTTGCGGCGGGTATCCCTGTTGCGGGTACCCCTGTTGCGGATGGCCTTGTTGGGGTTGCTGCGGATACTGGGGTGGCTGGGGATACTGTGGGGCCGACATGCCCTGATTGTGGCACACGCGGCGGGGATAGAATAGGGGCATGCGATCGACGGTATGGCTGCTGGTTTTCGCGGGCTCGTTATGCGGGCAGGAGACGTTTACCACGGAGGTGGCGCCGATACTGAAGCGCCGGTGTGTGGCGTGTCACGGCGCGGCGATGCAGACCAATGGTCTGCGTGTTGACGACGGCGCGGCGCTGGTTGCGGGCGGGTATTCGGGCGCGGCGGTGGTGCCGGGGAAGCCGGCCGAGAGTACATTACTGGGGCGGCTGCGGAGCAGCGAGAAGGGGCACATGATGCCGCCGATGGGGGCGCGGTTAACCGCGGCGGAGATTGCGACGGTGGAGAAGTGGATCGCCGGCGGGGCGAAGGTACCGGCGTCGACGGCGAAGGGGCCGGCGCGGCGCGCGTCGAGCCATTGGGCTTTCCAGCCGGTGAAGAAGCCGGCGGTGTCGGCGGGCGCGAACGCGATCGACTATTTTGTGGGCGAGCGTTTGAAGAAAGAGGGCCTTGCGCCTTCGGCCGAGGCCGACCGGCGGACGCTGGCGCGACGCGTGAAGTTGGACCTGGTTGGTCTGGCGCCGACGCCGGAAGAGGTAGAAGCGTTCGTCAACGATACGCGTCCGGATGCCTACGAGCGGATGGTGGATGGGTATCTGGCTTCGCCGCATTATGGCGAACGCTGGGCGCGGCCATGGCTGGATCTGGCGCGGTATGCCGATTCCGATGGGTACGAGAAAGACAACGTGCGGCCGCACGCGTGGCGGTACCGGCAGTGGGTGATCGATGCGTTGAACAGCGACATGGGTTTCGACCGGTTTACGATTGCGCAGATGGCGGGCGATTTGCTGCCGGGCGCGACGACGGAAGACCGCGTGGC
>CANIFK010000359.1 GCA_947466555.1 Acidobacteriota bacterium
ACCCGCAGAGCGGCGTCGCGCTGATCCTGATGGTCCAGCGCGCTAACTTCCGTAACTCCGACGACTCGCCGGTCCGCCTCGCCTTCACGCAGGCCGCCCTGGGAGGCAAGTAGGGCCGTGGCCAAGAAGGGGCGGCTCAAGAAGCTGGGCGTCAGCTTTCAAGAGCGGCTGCTAAAGAAGTACTTCGTCCGCTGGCACATGAGTCTCATCCTCATGGCCACGGTGGCCAGCGGTTTGCTGGTCGATAAGGCACTACTCCACATGGGCTTCGACGCCATGGGCTGGCGCTACGCCATCAGCGTGCTGGCCGCGTATGGCTTCTTCTTTCTGGCCGTTCGCATGTGGATCTGGTACGCCGCCGGAGTCGCGGTAACCATCAGCATGCCGGACCTGAACGGGACCGGCGACATCGGGATTCCCAACGTCAATATTGGCGGCGCCGATGGCGAAGCTGGCTTCGCTGGCTTTGCCGGCGGCGATTCGGGTGGTGGCGGCGCCTCCGACCTCTTCGATACGCCCGTCGTCTCCTCCGGAGGCGGTGGTGGCGGTGGGGGCAGTAGTTTCGATTTCAGCCTCGACCTCGACGAAGGCTTCTGGATCCTGCTCGTGCTGGCGGTGGTGGTGATCGTCGTCGCCATGGCCGGCGGGTATCTGATCTGGATGGCGCCGGAGATCCTGCCGGACGTCGCCTTGGAATGCGCCATCGGGGCCGGGTTAGTGAAACAGCTCAAGGATCAGGATGCCGGCTGGGCCGGCCGGCTGCTTTGGAAAACCTGGATTCCACTGGTGATTGTGATGATTGTGGCCGCTTTTGCCGGGTCTTTCATCCAAGATATGTGCCCTGGTGCGACCAGTGTGCGCGCGGCGCTACACTGCGCGGCCACCCAGTAAGGACTTTACGTTTCGTTACAAACGCGATTGGCTTGGGGCGCATCTCTGGAGACAGGTGCAATGCGATGAAGCCTCTGTTTCTCCTCTCTCTCCTGTTGGCCCCGATGGCGTTCGGAACGGAACTGCGCGGTCTGAGCGCGGGGCTGGAAACCCTCTCGGTTACGGTGTCGCCATCGGTGGTTGAGGTGGCGGCGTCCGGCTATGGCCCATTGCAGGATGGCGGCCCGACGAAGGTGTCGGCTGTGGTCGGCCGGCATCGGAGCACCGGTAGCGGGGTCATCGTAGACCCCAACGGTTACATCCTGACGAACGCCCACGTGGTGGCCAACACCCAACGCGTCCGGGTCTCCATTCCAGAGCAGGCCGGTCAACGTGGTTCGGCCTGGGTGGACGCGAAGATTGTCGGCCAGGACGAGGAGACCGATCTGGCGCTGTTGAAGGTGGAGCGCACCGGGCTGCCGGCCTTGGCCTTCGGCAACTCCGAGGTGCTGAAGCAGGGGCAGATGGTGGTGGCGCTCGGCAGCCCGATGGGGCTGAAGAACTCGATGACCATGGGGGTGTTGAGCTCCGCCCAGCGGCAGTTGCGCGAGGAGGACCCGATGACCTACCTGCAGACGGACGCGACCATTAACCCTGGGAACAGCGGCGGACCGCTGGTGGATCTGGACGGGCGGCTGATCGGGATCAACACGTTCATCATGACCCAGTCGGGCGGGAGCGAAGGCCTCGGTTTTGCCATTCCGAGCAACATGGCCGCCGGGATCTACGAGCAGTTAAAGGCCAACGGACGGGTGCAGCGCGGGGAGATCGGGGCGTCGTTGCAGAACATGACGCCGGTACTGGCGGCCGGGTTGGATATGCGGCAGAGCTGGGGCGCCATCGTGACCGATGTGACCGAGAAGGGCGCCGCTGCGGCGGCGGGGTTGCAGCCGAAGGACATTATCGTGGCGCTGGACGGCAAGCCGGTGGAGAATGCGACGCAGTTTGCCATGGGCATCTTCCGCCACCGGGCGGGGGAGACGGTGAAGCTGGGCGTGGTCCGCAATGGGAAGCCGTTGGAAATCCAGAGCGCGGTGCTGCCCAAGGTGGATGGTCCGGGGCAGTTGGCCAAGAAGGTGAGCGCGGAGCAGAACCTGGTGTCTCAAATCGGGCTGCTGTGTGTGGACGTGGACGAGACGACGATGCAGATGCTGCCCGGGCTGCGCCGGCCGTTCGGGGTGATCGTGGCGGCGCGGGCGCCGTCGGTATCAAGCCAGCAGACGCCGTTGCAGCAGGGCGATGTGGTCTACGCGATCAACGGCAAGCTGATTCCGGACCTGACGGCCTTCCGGGCGGCGATGACGAGCTTCAAGCCCGGTGACCCGGTGGTGTTCGAAGTGGAGCGGCCGGGGAAAGTGGCTCTGCTTGAGTTTGAGTGGGAGTAGTCAAAAGTGATAGATTTATGCGCAGATTCCCGTGCGCATACTACCCTTTTTCTTCGTCCTAACCGGTTTGATGGCGGCGCCGGTCCGTGTCGAGATCTTTGAAGATATCGCCGGAAAAGAGCTGGATCTGACGGGCGCCAAGGCCGTCGATCAGTACACCGAGCCGGCGTTTGCGTTTATCCATACGCCGACTAAGTTTGCGCCGAATGCCATTCCGATGGACCGGTCGACTCCGTATTTTCTAAGGGCGACGTACTCGCGGGCGATGGCGGCGGGGAAGGTGCAGTTCCGGTTGCGGGCTCGCGGGGCGGCGAAGTTGGTGATCGATGGGAAGACGGTTGCCACTACGAAGGCGCAGAAGCCCAATACTTCGAGCGACGATCCGGTACCGCCGCCCGTCGAACGGAACAATACGCCGTTGCGGCCGGTTGTGTATCCGCACCAGGATGCCGTTGTCACGTTGGACTTGGCGGCCGGGGACCATTCGTTTGAGCTGATCGCGGTGGTTGGCGGGAAGGGGTTGTATCCTTCTACCGGGGAGCTGGCGGTGGGCGTTTCGCGGAATGGGGAAGTGGATCATCTGCTGGGCCCGGATGGCTCGCCGCTCTTGATTGACGCGGCTTGGGAAGAGTATGTGGCGGCGTCGTTCGCGCGGCACACGGCGGCCGATGTTCTGCGGCGGCGGGCGGCTAGCAAAGAAGTCACGGCGGCTTGGGCGGAACGGCACAAGGCGCTGCGGGAGCGGATGGCGCCACAGCCTGCCGGCGTTTCGGTGGATGGGTTCATCGACGCCAAGTTGAGCGCGGCCGGGGTGAAGCCGACGGCGGCGTTGAGCGATTTGGAGTTCTTGCGGCGCGTGACGCTGGACACGACCGGGCTGATTCCGACGCCGGAGCAGGTGCGGGCGTTCCTGAAGGATGACGTGGCGACGCGGAGGCGGAAGGCTGTCGACCGGCTTGTGAATGATCCGTCGTGGGCCGACCACTGGGTGAGCTACTGGCAGGACGTTTTGGCTGAGAATCCGGGGATTCTGAAGCCGGATTTGAACAATACGGGGCCGTTCCGGTGGTGGATGCACCAGTCGTTTTCGGACAATATTTCGTTTGACCGGTTCGCGGCGGAGTTGGTGCAGTTGGAGGGCTCGGCGACGCTGGGCGGGCCGGCGTCGTTTGCGCTGGCGACGTTGAACGATGCGCCGATGGCGGCGAAGGCGGACATTCTGGGCCAGGCGTTTCTGGGGCAGAAGATGAGCTGCGCGCGGTGCCACGATGCGCCGTTCCATCCGTTCAAGCAGAAAGATCTGTTCGCGATGTCGGCGATGCTGGAAGGCAAGCCGGTGAAGTTGCCGGTGACGAGCACGGTGCCGCAGGGCGAGGGCGGGCGGAAGCCGGCAGTACATTCGGCATTGAAGCCGGGCGAGATGATTGCGCCGGAGTGGCCGTTTGCGAAGCTGGTCTCCCATGCCGAGGCGGGCGCGTTGCCGGCGGCGGGCAAGGTGGAGACGCGGCGGGAGCTGGCGGCCTACATCATTTCGCCGGAGAACGAGCGGTTCGCGCAGGTGGTGGCGAACCGGGTCTGGAAGCGCTACATGGGCGTGGGCATTGTGGAGCCGGCCGATGACTGGTCGCGCGGGAAGGCCTCGCATCCAGAGCTGCTGGCGTACCTGGGCACGGAGTTCATGCGGTCGGGGTATGACATGAAGCATCTGGCGCGGTTGGTGTTGTCTTCGCGCGCCTATCAGCGAACAGCGTCTGGCGTGCCGGCGGACCAGATGAGCGCGGCGAAGCGGTTGTTCGCGGGGCCGGCGCATCGGAACTTGACGGCGGAGCAGCTGGTGGACTCGCTGCACTTGGCGGCGGGGAAGACGTTTGACTGCGAGGAGATGAACCTGAACCCGGCGGGGGACCGGACGGCGAAGCAGTTCCTGAATCTGGGCAACCCGACTAGGGGTTGGCAGATGACGGCGTTGTCGAACGAGCGGGACCGGCCGGCGTTGGCGCTGCCGATTGCGCAGTCGATTGTGGACGTGATGACGACGTTCGGGTGGCGGCAGTCGCGGCAGAGCCCGGCGACGGATCGGGACGACGCGGCGTCGGCGATGCAGACGTTGATTTTGGCGAATGGCGTGTTGGGGACGCGAATGGCGCGGTTGTCCGATGACTCGTGGTTTACGGAGATGGCGCTGGGCGAGCGGCCGGTGTCGGCGTTGGTGGATGAGACCTTTCTACGTGTGTTGTCGCGGGCGCCGTTGGCGGAGGAGAAGGCCCAGTTTTCCCGGTTATTGGAGCCGGTGTATGCCGGGCGCGTGGTGGCCGGGGCGAAGGCGCGGGCGACGAAGCGGGAGAGCGACGGGCGCGTGTCGTGGTCGAACCATTTGAGCGCGGAGGCGAGTCTGATCCGCATGGAAGAGGAGCGGAAGTTGCGGTTCGGGGATCAGCCGACGGCGCGGTTGGCGGCGCCGTTCCGGGAGCGGTATGAGGACATGTTGTGGGCGCTGATGAACTCGCCGGAATTTGCGATGGTGCCCTAATGGTGACTCGACGCGGATTTTTGGGGTCCAGTGCGGCTGCGATGGCGGCCACGGCGCTGCCGAAGGGGAAGGCGGACGCCTGCATCTTCCTGTGGCTGGGCGGCGGGGCGGCGCAGATTGATACGTTCGACCCGAAGCGGCGCGGGGATGGGAAGAAGGTGGCCGGGTCGTATTATGACTCGATTGATACGGCCGTTCGCGGGGTGAAGGTTACCGAGCATTTGTCGAAGACGGCGCCGTTGTTGGACCGGTGCGTGGTGATGCGGTCGATTACGCATTCGATTGTGAGCGAGCATGCGGCGGCGGCGAACCTGGTGCATACGGGGCGGATGCCGAGCGGGACGTTGCAGTATCCGTCGATCGGGTCGGTGATTGCGCATCAGTTGGGACCGAAGACCGAGGAGGTCCCGAGTTATGTCGTCATGGGGTATCCGAATATTACTCGCGATCCGGGGTTTCTGGGGGCGAAGTACGGGTACATTTATTTGACGCAGGTGGACATTGGGCCGAACGGTTTGGTGCGGCCGCCGGATGTGGATGCGGCGCGGCAGGACCGGCGGGAGACGCTGTTGGCCTCGATGCGCGATGGGCATCAGAAGCGGCATCCGGGGGACCCGGTGGTGCAGGCGCAGACCGATGTTTCGCGGCAGGCGTTCCGGTTGGCCGGGCCTCGGTTCATGAACGTTTTTGATTTGAACCGGGAGAGCAAGTCGCTGCGGCAGGCGTATGGGAGCGAGTTTGGGCAGCGGTGTTTGCTGGCGCGGCGGTTGGTGCAATCGGGCGTGCGGTTTGTGGAGGTGTCGTATAACTTGAACTTCCTGAACGGGAGCGGTTGGGACACGCACAACGAGGGGCAGTTGAAGCAGCACTTGTTGATTCAGGATCTGGACCAGTCGTTTGCGACGTTGTTACAGGATTTGGAGCGGAACAAGTTACTGGATACGACGCTGGTGGTGATTGCCACAGAGTTCGGGCGGCCGCCGGAGTTTGATGCCGGCGGCGGGCGCGGGCACCAGTCGGAGGCGTTTTCGATGGTTCTGGCCGGGGGTGGTTTGAAGACCGGGCAGGCGGTGGGGACGACCGATGAGTTGAGTAAGCGGATTGTGGAGCGGCCGGTGACGGTGCCGGATTTCCATGCGACGATTCACTGCGCGTTGGGGATTAA
>CANIFK010000360.1 GCA_947466555.1 Acidobacteriota bacterium
ACGCGCCTGCCGAGGCATTCGTTAATGCAGGCTGGGCCAGAAACTGGGCGAGATAGACCAGCCACAGGTACGGCAGCCAGCCGCTGGGATTGGCGGGCGGCAGGAATGGATAGTGACGGTTCATCGAGCGGAATGGCGCCGCCACGCCACGGCCGCGGCCCCGAGCAGCAACACCGTCATGCCGGCGAGTACTGCCAAATGCATGCCCGTTTCTTCTCCGCCGCGTCGTCCCAGAATTGCCAAGGCCACCTCCACCACATGATACGGCGGAAGCACAGGAGCAATCTGCCGGACCCCGGCTGGCAATGCTTCCGCGGGGAGCCAGAGCCCGGAGATGATGGCCAGAGGAAACGCGAGGAGGTTGATCATGCCTGGCGCCGATTGCGGGCTGGCGACAGCGCCCACCAGGAACCCTAACGCGCCGAAGGGGATTGCGGCGGCGGAGGTGAGCAGTGTGAGTTGCAGGATCTGCGCGGGCTCCAGATGGAGCCCGCCTGCGAAGACGGCAAGCGCCATGAGTGTGCATTGGATGACGAAGCCGAATAGGATCGCGGTGGCGAGCTTGGCGGTGATGTAGGAGAACTGCGGCATGGGGCTGGCGCGTTTCACCTCCAGCCATCCGAGCCCACGTTCGGCGGCGGTGATGGCGCCGATGCCCCAGAGGGCCGCGCAGAGCACGCCGAAGACGCAGTAACCGGCCAGAAGCGTCTTGGCCGCGGCGCTGGTGAACCTGCCCACGGGCATGATCAGGCCGAAGAAGATATAAAACATGGGTGGCAGCAGCAGCGTGGGGACAGCGAAACGCGGCATGCGCAGCAGGGACAGGAACTCGTAGCGGATTTCCAGAATGTAGGGTCTCATGCGGTCATCTCCAGGAAGGCCTGCTCCAGGCCGGGGGTGTTGATTTCGATTCCATGCAGGGCCGGGTCCAGGGGGAACAACTGCGCCAGGACGCGATCCGGATTCTTGGTTAGAATTTGCAGGCCGGCGCCGTATGGCTCCACCTGATCGACTTCTTGCAGCGCGGCGACTGCTGCGGGGGGCAACGCTGTGACGCAGCGCAGGGACCGCTGGCCGGTGCGGGACTTGATCTCCTGCGCCGAGCCATCGGCGTGTGTGCGGCCGTTGTGGATGAGTACGACGCGATCGGCCAGGGCGTCGGCCTCTTCCAAGTAGTGCGTTGTGAGCAGCACGCTGCCGCCACGGGTGGCGTAGGCTCGCACGTGCTGCCAGAGCGCGCGGCGGCTATCCACGTCGAGCCCGGCGGTTGGTTCGTCCAGGATCAGCAGGTCCGGATTGCCGCAGATCGCCAGGCCGAAGAGGACACGCTGCTGTTGGCCGCCGGAGAGCGCGCCGAACTGACGGTTTTCGATGCCTTGCAGGCCGGCAGCTCCGATGACCTCGGAAAGCGCCATCGGCTTCGGGTAGTAGCTGGAGAAAAGGTTGATGTGTTCGCGGACCCGGAGCGATTCCGGCACGCGCCCCACTTGGAGCATGACGCCCATGTGGGTCCGCGCCCTTTGTTCTCGCGGGTCGCGGCCGAAGACGCGCGCTGCACCGCTATCGGGCGTCACGAGCCCTAGCAGGCAGCGCACCGCGGTGGTCTTTCCGGCGCCGTTGCGCCCGAGTAGCGCCAGGATCTGGCCGCGTTGAATCGTCAGGTTAAAGTTGTCGAGCGCTGTGATGGCCCCGAATCGTTTGGTTGTGTCTCGCAGTTCCGCAATTACCATTTGGGTCCTCCCAGAAGTAGATTGCGGCTTTTTGCGAACTGCCACCAGTGTGCTTCGTCACTCCCGCGGGGTGACAATTGTCAGGTCTTTGATACACTTCGGCAACGTGCCTTTGTTCCTGCTAATTCTTGCTGCAGCGGCATTTGCCGGAGAGATGCCGCCCGAAGCGCGTGGCTTTCTCGATAAGAACTGCGCTGGTTGCCACCGCGGTGCCGCGGCCCCAGGCCGCCTGGACTTGGCGGTGTTGCCATTCGCGCTGGATGACGTGAACACCTTCTCGCGCTGGGTGCGTATCCATGACGCCGTGAAAACCGGGGCGATGCCGCCGGGCGGGAAAGCCGTTGCCGGGCGCGACGCGTTTCTAGCCGCGCTGGGAGCGCCGTTGGCAGCGCATCAACAGGGCCTCGCGGCGACCCAAGGACGGGCTGTGTTGCGACGTTTGAACCGGTACGAGTACGAGAACACTCTTCGCGATCTGCTGGCCGCGCCGTGGCTGCAATTGCGGGATTCGTTGCCGGAGGATGGCGTTGTCAACCGCTTCAACAAAGTGGGGCAGGCGTTGGATGTTTCGCACGTGCAGATGGCGCGCTATATGGAGACGGCCGAGGCTGCGATGCGTCAGGTGCTGGCCGCGGCGCAGCAGCCGGAGACGACGAAGCGGTACTACGCGCGGGAACAGAAGCGGTTCCTGAATCGGATGCGGTACAGCTCTTTCAACACGCATCCGGAGCGTGCCACGATTCCCGTGCTGGGGTTCGAAGCCCAGCCGGAGGTGCTGCATGAGCGGGCGCCGATTACGGTGGGCGAGGCGGACCCGAAGACGCGAGAGTTGGAGGCGTTCGCGACGCCGGCGAGCAATTATGTCGGCAATGAACATCACTTTGATCAATTCGCGGCACCGGCTGGCGGACGATACCGGCTTCGCTTCAGCGCTTATTCGATTTGGATTCACACGCTCTACGGACCGGAGGGGCATAAGACCCGGCCGGCGTGGTGGCGGCCGAATCGGGAGCTGACCTCGCAGGGGCGCACGTCGGAGCCGGTGACCATTTATGCGCTGAGCCGGGGCGGGGAGAAGCGGTTGCTGGGTTCGTTTGACGTGAGTCCGGACCCGGCGGTGCATGAGTTGGATGTGAACTTATTGCCAGGGGAAATGATTCTGCCGGATGCGGCGCGGTTGTTCCGTTCGCGGCCGGGGTTCACGGGGAGCCCGGAGGCGTCGAAGGAAGGCATGCCGGGTGTGGCTTATCGGTGGATGGAGGTGGCCGGGCCTGTTGCCAACGCTGCCTCGCGGCTGGGCGTTCGGCGCATGTTCAGCAATCTGGACCCGGGGCAGGCGGACTCGAAACGGGATGCGGAGAAGTTGCTGCGGTCCTTCATGGCGCGGGCATACCGGAGGCCTGCTACAGAGGCCGAGGTGCAGCGGTATTTGAAGATCATTCAGGCGCAGCCGGGGAATCTTTCGGAAGCGATGATTGCCGGGTATGTGGCTGTGTTGTGTTCCCCGGGCTTTTTGTATTTGGAAGAAGAGCCGGGGAAGTTGAACGGCTATGCGCTGGCCAGCCGGCTATCGTATTTCCTTTGGAATGGACCGCCGGACCGGCGGCTCCGCATGCTGGCAGCGCAGGGAGCGTTGCAGGATCCGGAAGTGCTGCGGGCGCAGACGGACCGGCTGTTGGACGACGCGCGGTCGCGCGTGTTTGTCGATGCTCTCCTGGACTACTGGCTGGATCTGCGTAAGTTGAACGACACGACACCGGACCAGACGTTGTATCCGGATTACTATCTGGACGATTTGCTGACTGAGTCGGCGCTGCAGGAGACGCAGTTGTTTGTCCACCACGCGATTCGGAAGAACTTGCCATCGTCGACTTTGATCGATTCCAATTTCACGATGCTCAATTCGCACCTGGCACGGCATTATGGTTTGCTGCCGGTGGATGGCGTGGCGGTGCGGCAAGTGACGCTGCCGCCGGACAGTTTGCGCGGCGGATTGTTGACGCAGGCGAGTGTATTGAAGGTGACCGCGAATGGTACGACGACATCGCCGGTGCTGCGCGGTGCCTGGATCATGGAACGGATTCTCGGCGATCCGCCTCCTCCACCGCCCCCGGGTGTTGGGGCCGTGGAGCCGGACACGCGCGGTGCGACGACGATTCGACAGCAGTTAGATAAACACCGCGATAATCCGGGCTGCGCGAGTTGCCACAACAAGATTGATCCGCCTGGGTTTGCGTTGGAGAGTTTCGACGTATTGGGCGGCTGGCGGGAGCGGTATCGGTCTACCGAAACCGGTGATGGCGTGAAGGGCCTTGGGAAGAATGGCCATGCCTTCACGTTCAAAAATGGGCAGCCGGTGGACGCCACTGGGCCGGGGTTTCAGAACATTGTTGAGCTGAAGAGACTGTTGCTCAAAGACGAGCGGCAAATTGCACGGAACTTCGCTTCGCAGCTGATCACCTATTCCACAGGCGCGCCGGTTTCTTTTGCCGACCGCGCTGCTTTGGAGCGCATTCTCTCCGCGGCCGAAAAGGACCGGTACGGCCTGCGCACCCTCGTTCACCAGATTGTGCAGAGCGATCTGTTCACCCATAAATAAGCCATGAAACCACTCTCCCGCCGTCATCTGCTTCGCGCCGCTGGTGTCTCCTTTGCGCTGCCCTGGTTGGAGGCGCAGAACGCGCCGGCACCGCGCCGGATGCTGGCCGTCTGCAACAATCTCGGCCTGTTGCCAAGCGGTTTCTTTCCTGCCAAGCCGGGCCGCGGGTATGAGTTGTCGCCGTACCTGAAAGTGCTGGAACCCTATCGCGAGGAGTTCACCGTGTTCAGCGGGGTTTCGCATCCGGACGTCGATGGCAGCCATTCCTCGGAGGTCTGCTTTCTGACGGCGGCGCCCCATCCGGCGAATGGAGGATTTCGCAATTCCATTTCACTTGACCAGTTCATGGCGGACCGGATTGGCGTGCAGACGAGGTTTCCTTCCATCACGTTGGGCGTCAATGTCAATAAAGGACAGCGCAGCTTAACCTGGACCGGCGCGGGCGTCATGATCGGGTGCGAAGATAGTGCCGCGAAAGTATATCAGCGGCTGTTTCTACAGGGCTCGGCGGAGGAAGTGGAGCGCCAGGTGGCGCGGTTGAAACTGGGGGAGAGCATTCTCGATTCGGTGGCCTCGCACGCGGGCGGGTTGAAGCAGTCGCTTGGTGCGCAGGACCGGGCGCGGCTGGATCAGTACGAGACGGGTGTCCGCGAACTGGAGCGGCGCATGGTGTTGTCGCAAGCCTGGGAGCGGAAGCCGAAGCCGAAGACGTCGGAAGCGCAGCCAGTGGATCCGGACAACAGCCGTGCGTATATGGAGAAGACTCGCGTGATGTACGACCTGGCGCGGTTGGCGTTCGAGACGGACTCCACGCGGTTAATCACGTTGTTTCTGGATAGTTCGAATTCGCCGGCGATTGATGTGAAGGGGGTTGAGATTACCGATGGGTATCACAACCTTTCACACCACGGAAAGAACGAAAGTAAGCTGAAACAGCTGGAGGCAATTGACACCTGGCACATGCGGTTGGTGGGAGAGTTGCTGGGCAAGTTGACGGGTGTGCGCGAGGGCGGGGAAACGCTGTTGGACCGGAGCATGGTTCTCTATGGCAGCAACTTCGGCGACGCCAATAAACACACGACCACGAACATGCCGGTGATCCTTGCGGGCGGCGGATTTCAGCACGGACAACACCTGGCGTTTGACCAAAACCGCAACTATCCGCTGCCGAATCTTTTCGTCAGTATGTTGCAGCGGATGGGGATTCCCGCGGACAAGTTCGCCAGTTCCACCGGTACGATGCGCGGGCTGGAGTTGAAGGGCGGCGCATGACCGCGGCTGGGTTTCGAAAGCTGGCGCTGGGGTTGCCGGGCGTTGAAGAAGGTTCGCATCACGGTGTTGTGGATTTTCGTGTTGGCGGAAAAATCTTCGCAACATTGGCCTACGAGAAGCAGGGGTGTGGTGTGTTGCTGTTGACGGCGGCCGAGCAAGAGGGAATGGTTGCTGATGCGCCGGAGATTTTCTCGGCCGTGCCCAACGCCTGGGGACGGCAGGGGGCGACGCTGGTGCGCCTGGCTGTCGTGAAACCGGATATCCTCGAAGCTGCGCTTCGGACTGCGTGGCTCCGGCGCGCGCCTAAAAAACTACTGGATTCCAAGACATGAGACGCCTCCTTTTTCTCCTGCTGGCCGCAGTCCTCGGCGTTGCCCAACCGCCCGCGCAACAACGTGTGCC
>CANIFK010000361.1 GCA_947466555.1 Acidobacteriota bacterium
ACCTGCGTCGACGATCCACCGCCCACACTCGATACACCCGTCGGCTGCGTCCCGGTCACAAACACTTCGGTCCTCGCCCCTTGGTTGCCCGCGGACGCCAGTAATCCGTTCGAAGGATCGATCGGCACCGCCACCACCCCATCCGGCATCGGGAACGGTCCCGCCCCGCGGTAGGTACGCCGCGTGTGCGCCCGCTTCATAAACTCCGTCCACACCGGCAACGCCGACTGCGAACCTTCCAGCTTCAACTCCTCGTTATCGTCAAACCCAACCCAAACCACGCAGATCAGCTTCGACGTATACCCGGCAAACCAGCCGTCATGCGACGTCCCCGTCTTGCCCGCCGCCGGAAACGCAAACCCGCGATTGCGAATCCCGGCGCCCGTCCCGGACCGCGTCACCTCTTCCATCATGCTCGTCATCAGGTACGCAATCCGCGGATCCAACGCCTGCCGCTTCACCGGCTTGTGCGAAAAAATCTCCGACCCCGCATCGTCCCGGACCGACCGTACCCAACTCGGCTTGCTATACAAACCCTTGTTCGCAAACACCGTGTACCCGCCGGCCACTTCGATCGGCGTCACTTCATAGGCGCCCAGCGCCAGCGCCGGCGTCGGCCGGATCTGCAGGTTCATCCCCGCGCTCCGGGCTACTTTGACTACTTCGCCATACCCAACCGCCTCGGCCAGCTTCACCGCCGGAATGTTCAATGACTTCGCCAGCGCCGTCCGCAGCGTCACCGTGCCGAAATAGTGGTCCCCGTGGTTGTTCGGCTCGTACGACTTCCCGTCAAACCAGAACGTCGTCGGCTCATCCACCATCGTTGTCGTCGGCGTGAAAATCGTCCCGCCCGACCCCAGCGCCGTGTTCAACGCCGTGGCATAGACGAACGGTTTGAAACTCGACCCCGGCTGCCGCTTCGCCACCGCGCGATTCAACTGGGAAACGCCGTAATTCCGTCCACCAATCAGCGCCCGGATCTCCCCCGTCACCGGGTCCATGGCAATCAACGAAACCTGCGCCCCGCCCGGATTCGGCTTCTTCCGCTTCTCCAGCAGCTTGTCCACTTCCGCCATCCCAGCCCGGACAGCCTCCACCGCATCCTGCTGCAACTCCGGATCGAGCGTCGTGTAAACCCGGTAGCTACGCGACGTGAAGTCGTGGTCCGCCAGCGATTCATGCAGGAAATCGTTCACCAGGTCCACAAAATACGGCGCATCGCCAATATCCCCACCGCCCTTGGTCACCGTCATCGGCGCCGCCGAGGCTTCGGCAAACTCTTTATCGGTGATGTAGCCGTTATCGCGCATCAGCGTCAGCACGATATTCCGTCGAGACTTCGCCCGGTCCGGCCACCGCACCGGATTCGTAAAGCTAGGACGTTGAATCAACCCCGCCAGCGTCGCCGATTCAGCCAGCGTCAACGACCGCACATCTTTTCCGAAGTACGCCTGCGACGCCTCACCCACACCGCAAATCTCAAAACTCCCGCGACGCCCCAGCGGGATCATGTTCGCGTAGTACTCAAAAATCTGCTGCTTGGTCAGCTTCTGTTCCAGCACCAGCGTGATCAGCGACTCTTCGATCTTCCGCTTCCAGTTCTTATCCAGGTTCAGCCAGAAGTTGCGCGACAACTGCATCGACAGCGTCGAGGCGCCCTCGTCCTTCCGCCCGGACTTCACGTTGACGTAAACCGCCTTGGCGATGCGCAACGGATCAAACCCGGCGTGTTCAAAGAACCGCTTATCTTCCACCGACACGACCGCATTCACCAGCGTCTTCGGCATATCTTCAAACGCCAGCACGCGCCGCTTCTCCCGCTTCCGGTCAAACAGGTGAGTGATCAACTCCGGCTCCAGCGAATACGCCGTCCGCGTCGTGTTATCCCGCAGCGAAATAATGCTCTGGATCTTCCCATCCGCGAACCGGATCACACCACCTTCGTTGTCGAAATACGAGTCCGGCCCGGGCAGAATCTCAATAGCGTCAGAGCGCTGGTTGTACCAGCCCATCCGGTTCGATTTCGCTTCCCCGTACCCGGCATTCCGCAAAGCCCGGATAATCTCTTCGCGCGAAACCTCTTCGCCCACGTTCAGGCTCCGCGGCGCCGCGAAGATCATCGACGTGTTCGGAAACGGCCCATCCTTCAACTTCTCATCGATCAGGTTCGAGTAGTGAATATAGGTGAAGGTGCCGAACACCAGCCCGGTAACACCAATGAACGTTGCCCCATACAGCAGGTAGCGCCGAAACGGGGTCGGCGTGCTGGTCTTCCGGGGTCCGCCTTTTCCCTCGGATTTTATGAGCGGATCGCTCTTCGCCATACGGTGTCGGCTACCATTTTCGCACAGCCAGCACGATCCATCCCGTTTACAAAGGCCAAACTGGCTTACTTACGGCCACCGGACGATAAACTCTCCAGCTCGCGCCAGATATTGTCGTCATGCTCCCGCCAGTCGTCGCCTTCCCGGCCCGTAAACTGCACCAGCTTCACATTCAACGTGCCGTGCCCAAACGGGCAGATGTACTCCACCTGCGGCATCCCCAGGCGCAACATGTTGTCCCAAGCCCCGGAGTTCACCGGCATCCGCAACCGCCGCAGACACGTCCGGCACCGGTACCGCTGGTCCAACACAATCAAAAACATCGCCCCGGCCGCCGCCAGGAAATACACAAAAATAGCCGTCGTCCAGGTCAGATCCTGCCCGAACCGGCCCAATTTGTAAGTGCGGATGCTCGCCGGTTCCGGCAACACCGCTTCCATCACCGCCCAGATTCCCACGAACAGGGCGACAGTCAGTACGAGTTTGGCTACAAAGAAAAGCCAGTACTTCATAACGGTTTAGACTCCACCAGCGGCGGTTTGGTTGCCGAATCCCCCGGGATTCTCGCCGCGCGTGGCGAATTCTCCTTCTGCAGTATCTATCGGCTGCCTCTCCCGCCCAGCATTAGAGGATTATTCCGGTCAAAATCACCGTAGCAACCCCTTCGCCACAAACCACACATTCGCCGGCCGCTCCGCCAACCGCCGCATGAAGTACGGATACCACGCCTCCCCGTACGGCACGTACAACCGCACCCGCCACCCCTCTCCCAACAGCCGCTCCTGCAAATCCCGCCGAATGCCATACAGCATCTGAAACTCCAACTGGTCCTTCGCCGGCCGCTGCGCCAATACGTGCTCAATCATCGCCGGATCATGCGTCGCAAACGCCGGATAGGTCCCCTTTTCCAACAACGCCGTCGCCATGCGCTTATAGTTCTCATCCACATCCGCCTTCCGCTGCATCGCCAAATCCGCCGGTTCGTTATACGCCCCCTTGCACAACCGCACCGGCACCCGAAGCCCATTCAACCGCTCAATATCCCCCGCCGTCCGGTACAAATACGCCTGAATCACCCCACGCACCGGCCCAGCCCCCGCCATCGTCCCCAGAATCGCCAGCGTCCGCTCCGTATACGCCGTCGACTCCATATCAACCTCAACTCGCGACCCCGCCGCCCCCGCCTCCCGCACCAGCGGCAACACGTTCTCCAACGTCAACTCCTGCGAAAAGTCCAACCCGAACTGCGTCAGCTTAATCGACAGCACCGCCCCAGCCGCCTCCCCGATCGCCCCCCGCAACGTCGCCATCGCATTCCCCGCCGCCGCCCGCGCCTCGGCCTCGGTCGAAACGTTCTCCCCCAATGGATCGAGCGCCGTCAAAATCCCCCGCCCACGCAACTCCCTTACCACCGCCAACCCATCCTCCAACCGGTTCCCTGCAATGAACCGCCGGCTCAACACCCGTGCCGACGGCGACGTCTCCATCCACCGTCGCAGCCCCCGTTGCCTCGACAAGTAAAGGAAGAAGTTCTTCAACATGGAAAACCTACCTTTCCGGTACGTCCAATCCCACCGCCCGCATCAACGCCAGCGCATTACTCGTCTTCACCACACCCGGCTTCATCCGATAGTCAAACCGAATCCGCCCATCAATAATCTGATCCTCAAAATGCACGTTCACGGCCTGGTTCTCCGGCCGCTCCGCAATCGCCGCCAGCGCCAGATCGTGCGTCGTCACCAGCCCAATCGACCCGCGCCGCAACAGCGTCTCCACAATCCCCTCCGCCCCGATCTTCCGATCGTGCGAATTCGTCCCGCTCAACAACTCATCCAATAAAAACAGCAGCTTCCGCTCCCCCAGTGACAAATCCACCACCGCCTTCAACCGCTGCAACTCCGCATAAAACCGCGACGCACCCTCCTGCAACGAATCCACCGTCCGGATCGACGCTCCCAGCCGCAACGGCGTCAACCGCAAACTCCCCGCCGGCACCCGCGAACCCGCATGCGCCAACACAACATTCAACCCAATCGTCCGCAAAAACGTACTCTTCCCGCTCATGTTCGAACCGCTCACCACCAGCAACCGATGCCCCGCGTCCAGCGAGGCATCATTCACCACCGCCTTCGCCCGGTCAATCAGCGGATGTCGCAACGCCGTGCCAGCCAAAGTCGGCGCGCCCGTCTCCCACGAAGGCGCCACCGTGTCCGGATTCTCAAAGTGGAACGCCGCCACCGAACACAGCGCCTCAAACTCCCCGGCCGCCGTCAGCCACGTGTCCACCATCGCCCCGTTCTCACGCCGCCACCGGTCCGCCGCCCGCGAAAAATGCAGCGAAAACAGAAACAACAAATCCAGCAGCTTAAACGCCGCATTGTCCAGCGAATCGATCCACTCGGCCAAATGCGCCAGCTTCGCAATCCGCTTGCTCGCCGGTGCCCCGTCCCGCCGAATCCGCGCCTGCACCTCCACCATCATCTCGCTCGTAAATGCCGACTCTTCCAACAGCTGCAGCGCGCCTTCCAACACCCGCAAATCCAGCCCCGCCTGCGACGTCGTATGCAGCGTCTCCGCCACCCGGCCGCGATACAAACCCGCCACCCCAGCCGACACCATCGCCGCCAGCGCCAGCGGGCTCAAAATCCAAAAGTACAAGGAAGCAATCACACACAGCACCGAAACGCCATTCGCCCAATACAGCCACACCGCGGCCTTCGGAAACAACTGCGAATCGTCCACCGCCCACGCCCGCAACGCTCCCGGGTGCAGCGCCGCTTTCAGATCCGGTCCCAACACCGCCAACTGCTCCCGCAACTCCAACCGTTCCGCCAACTCCTCGGCCGCTGCCAACCGCCGCGGCGCCACCGGCGGCCCGTCCAGCCGCAACAGCCACGCGGCCAAAATCGATTCCCCTTCCTTGGTCCGCGCATGGCACATCCGCTCAAACAACCCACCCGGCCCAAACAAATCGAGGTCCCCCGAAAACGGATGATGCGGATCGCTAAACCGTTCCCCGCGCGAAGCAGCTTTGGAATAGTCCCCCTGCAACCGCGCCAGCCCGCGCTGGTAGTGGTCCACCGCCCGCTTGGCCTGCTCCAGCCGCCGGATCACCCGCGAATGAATCATCGTGGCCGCAAAGAACAAAACAAGCTGAACCAGGAACGGCCACGGCACATCGTCCGGCGAGCTCAACGCCAGCCAGCCGCTGTAGGCCAACATCGCCCCAATCGCCAGCCGCAGATATCCGAAATGCAGGTGCCGCCGTTCATGTCCCTGCGCCGCCTGCCGCCGCGCGGCCAGCAGACTCTCAAATCGCGTACGGGGCTGAGTAAGTATGTCCAATCAACTCCATTGTGTCATCGCGCCGCCTCCGGGGATACCGTCCCCACCCCAGCCCACTCCAGCGCCTCCTGCCGGCTCCTAAATGTGCGCCCCTGAATCAGCTTCCCATCCCGAAACGTAAACACGTCGCCGATATCGCCCACCCGCCATTCCGCCTCATCTTTCAGCCGCACCCGCACCGCCACCAACGCCACCACCCGATCGCCCGCCACGATCAATCGCTCCAACTCACAACTCCCCTCGGCCCACCTTTCACGCGCCCACAGAAAATGCGCGGTCACCGTTGCAAGCCCACGGTACGTCCCCGCACCCGGATATTCAGCAGGCTCCA
>CANIFK010000362.1 GCA_947466555.1 Acidobacteriota bacterium
AGGCTCACCCCGCGCAGCGCATGTACGCGTACTTCCCCCATGTCGTAGAACTTAGTAACATCCCGCGCTGAAAAAACACTCTCCATCTATTCCGCCGGCCGTTCCGCGCAGAACTGCACCACGCGCACATTCTGCTTCCCAAAATCCGCCACCGCCATCGGCTCCTGGTACCGCACCACCCGCAATTCGCGAAAAATCCCCGGTACCTCCGCCGTGTCAAACACCACCCCGCCTCCAATGGACCGGCCCTTCGTCGCGTCCCTGTGGAACGCCTCCACCACCACCATGCCCCCCGGCCGCAGCGCCTTCATAATCACTCCCGCCTGTTCCCGAAAGCTCACATAGCTCAACACAATTAAGTCCCACTGGCCAACCCCAAAATCAAACGCCTCCGCCCCTGTCACCGTTGCCGTCAACTTCACACCCATCTTCCCCGCCGTCTCCCGCGCCAGCGCCACCGCCCGCTCCGCCGGGTCAAAACCGTGCGCATCCCAACCCTGCTTCGCCAGCCACAGCGCATTCCGCCCCTGCCCCATCCCCACATCGAGAGCCCGTCCCGGCCGGCGCCCCTTCACCATCTCCACCAGAAACGCGTTCGGCTCCACATTGAACGTCGGCTTCTCCGCCGTCAGAATCCTGTTCCACCGCTCCACCTCCGCGCTCGTCCCCTGCTGCCGGATCACCCGGATCTTCGACTCGGCATCGGCCGCGTCCTCGCCCTTGCCCACCAGATAGGCGCGATAAGTCTCCAAAACCTCCGCGCTCCGCTGCACCGCCGGCGGTTGCCGCGTCACCCACGCCCGATACTCTTCGTAGGTGTACAGGTCCGCCGGCGTTTGCCCCAACAACGCCAAAACGGCAAACAAAACCAACAAAAGGCGTGCCATGTTAATTCAAGTACAACACGTCTCCGAACCCAATGCCGACTGTGTTAGCATCACCGTCAATATAGGAGTTATTGCATGAAAAACCTCGGCCTGAATAAATGGATTGCCTGCGCCGCTCTCATCACCGGCGCCGCCTTTGCCGCTCCGGGTGCCGGAATGGTCGCAAAGAAACTGGAACTCGGCACCGCCGGTCCTCTCGCCTTCGGTCCCCCCGGAATTCTCTTCGTGGGTGACTCCGCCAGCGCCAGCCTGGTCGCCATCGATACCGGTGATCGAGCCGCCAACAAAGGCGCCGGAACCATCGAACTGAAGGGCATCAACAACAAAATGGCCGCCGCTCTCGGCACCACGCCGGACCAGATCACCATCCAGGATCTCGCCGTCAACCCCGTCTCCCACAACATCTATTTCTCGGTCTCCCGAGGCAAAACGCCCGTCATCCTGAAGCTCGACGTTGCTGGCAAACTCACCGAAGTCGCCCTCGATAACATCTCTCACGCCCGCGTCTCCCTGCCCGACGCTCCCGCCGACGTCAAGGACTCCCGCGGCAACAGCAAGCGCATGGAAACCATCACCGACCTGGGCTTCGCCGACGGCCGCGTCTTCATCGCCGGCCTTTCCAACGAAGAATTCTCCTCCAGCCTCCGGTCCATCCCCTATCCCTTCCAAACCGCCAACAAAGGCGCCAGCATTGAGATCTTCCACGGCGCTCACGGCCGCTTTGAAACCAACGCGCCCGTCCGCACCTTCACCACCTACACCGTCGCCAACAAGCCCCACCTGCTCGCCGCCTACACCTGCACGCCGCTGGTCACCATCCCGCTCAGCGAACTCCAGCCCGGCAACAAGGTGAAGGGCCGCACCATCGCCGAACTCGGCAACCGCAACCGCCCGCTCGACATGATCGTCTACAAGAAAGACGGCAAGGACTACATCCTGATGGCCAACTCCAGCCGTGGCGTCATGAAGCTCTCCGCCGCCAACCTGGAAAAGTACGACGCCATCACCGCACCGGTAGCCGACAAACAGGGCGTGCCCTACGAAACGCTCGCCGACCTGAAAGGCGTGCAGCAACTCGACGCCTATGACGGCAAGAGCGCCGTCATGCTCATGAGCGATGCCGGTTCCATGGATCTTCGCACCGTCACGCTCCCCTAGTCCGTGCGCTCCGTCATTGTATTACTAACGGCCCTTTGCGCGTTCGCTGCCCCACCGGCTGTGCGCCGCGAAGGGCCGTTTTTCCGTATCTCCGGCGCTTCGAACGAATCAGAAGTCCCCATCTATGTCGGCGATGGCGACCTCCCGCCCGTCATGGGAGCCTTCACAAAGGACGGCGCCGATCTCCTCTTCCGCCCCCGCTACGAGCTCGAAAAAACGGTAGCCAGCCGCGTCGTCGTCCAGGGCAGGGAATTCCGTTTCCCCGCGGAAATGGAGGCCCTCCCCAGAACCACGATCGTCGAAAAGGTCTACCCCTCCGGCCCCGAAATCCCCGCCAATCAGCTCAAGTTCTACGTCCACTTTTCCGCCCCCATGCACCCCGGCGAAGCCTGGGAAAACCTGAAGCTTCTGGACAACAAGGGCAAGGTCGTCGAACTGGCGTTCATCGAAATCGACCAGGAATTATGGGACCGCGAAGCCCGCCGTCTCACCGTCCTCTTCGATCCCGGCCGCATCAAACGCGGCGTCCTCCCCCGCGAAGAAGTCGGCGCAGCGTTAGAGCCCGGCGCGACGTACACACTGGTCGCCCAGTCCAACTGGCGCGACGCCCGTCGAGTACCCATCCGTGCCGAGTTCCGCCAGACGTTCAAAGTGGTGCCCGAGGACCGAGCCCCCATCGACCCGGCCAAGTGGCGCATTATCGCCCCCGCCGCCGGCACCCGCGAACCCCTGGTAATCGACTTCGGCGAACCCCTCGACGCCGCCTTGGCCCTCCGCCTCATCACCGTCCCCAACGCCCCCGGCGAAGCCCAACTCGCCAACACTGAACGCCAATGGCGCTACACGCCGCAGGCGCCCTGGCCCGCTACCCGCCAGACCATCCAAGTCGATACGGCGCTGGAAGATCTCGCGGGCAACAAAGTCGGCCGCCCCTTCGACGTCGACACCTTCGACCGCGTCACCGTCCGCACCAACCGTGGCCAGGTGGAACTCCACTTCCAACCGCGCTAAAATCCGGAGCATCGGTATGCAGTCTCCCCGCCCCCCTTTGTTCGCGTCTCTGCAACTCCGCAACACCCGTTGCTTCAAGGAGACGGAGGTGCCGCTCGATCCCCGCATGACCGTCATCATCGGCGGCAACGGCGCCGGCAAGACGACCATCGTCGAGTCCCTCGCCTCCCTCACCTATGGCGACGACGAAGGCCTGCGGGAATTCCCCTTGCGCCGCAAAACCTCCGGTGGCGAAGTGGCGTTGTTTGAGAAGGGCGCCAAAACCCCCATCGCCCGCTGGACCAACCGCTCGCGCACCCGCCTGCCGCAGGACCGGTATCTGTTCGCCTACGGCCGCTACCGCCGCGTCTTCAATCCAGACGCTGAGCAGTTCCCCAGCCGCGACGATTTGGAGACGCTGGTAGCCCACTCCTCCCGCGACCGCGCCACTACCCTCCGCCTGCCCGATAACAACCTCTTCGCCGATCTCAGCCGCTACTTGACCACGCTCCACGGCGCCATCAAGAGCGATCCGCGCCTTGGCACCGTTTGGGAGCGGCTCAACGTGAGCCTCCAAAACCTCGGCACCGGCATCTCGGAAATCCGCGTCATCAGCGGCAAATACAACATGGTGCCCGTCGTCGTCCGCAAGGGCCTGGAGTTGGAACTGCGAGAACTCTCCGATGGCTACCAGGCCTTCCTGGTCATCGTTTTCGATCTGCTCCTTCGCTACCCCTATCTGTTCCCGCAACTCGAAGACCCTCTCTCCGGCAACGCGCTGGTCGTGGTGGACGAAGTAGATCTGCACCTCCATCCCCGCTGGCAGCGCACCGTCATCCGCCAGTTAATGGAGCTATTCCCCAACACGCAGTTCGTACTCACCACGCACTCCCCCGCCGTGCTCCAGGGCGCCATCGACATGGACGATGCGTCCGTCGTCGTGCTGGAAGAAAACGCCGCCGAAACCGAAGTGGTGGCCCGCAAACTGAGCCCGAAGCTAACGCGCAGCCTGCGCGGCGCCGAGATCGGTTCGCTGTTGGTCGAGGAGACCCTGTTCAGTGTCCCATCCCGTTATTCGCCGGAGATGGGCGACGTGGAAACGACCGTCGATGCGCTGCAAGCGAAAGTGGCCTCGGGCGACGCCACCGACGACGATCTGGCCGAACTCTCGAAGCACCTGCAAGGATTTCAGAAGTTGGTGGCCGAAGAGGATGCCCGCCGTGCGGATACGTCGCATGTGTCGAAGATCTCCGGCCTGCAGGAGGAGTTCGCCCAAAGCCTGTTGCGCGAGTTGCGCAGCCTGAAGGGAGCGGAGCCCAATGAGAAAGCTTGATCGCGCCCCCGCCATCCGCCCAGCCAATTGGGTCCAAGTCGCGCAGAGCGCGGTGCCCGACGCTGCCGCCTTCCAGCAAAAGGCGCAGGCGTTTGAAGCGTTGCCATTGACCGATCCCACTCGCAGAGCGGGTTTCACTGCCTATGCGCCGGAGGTGTTGCCCAAGAGAAACGGAAGGCCCTTCTTTAACCCGTTGTGGGGTCAGTACAAGGAGCCGATCGCGAAGATTTCTCACGACCAATGCGCCTATTGTGAATGCAGCCTGAATTCTAAACGGGTACAACAGGTGGAGCATTTCAAGCCCAAGTCTTTGTTCCCCCTATCCGCCTACGACTGGGACAACTACCTTCTCGCCTGCGGCGGCTGCAACGGCCCAAAGAGCGATAAGTGGCCGCAAAACGGAGACTACCTCCGGCCCGATGACCCGGCGTTCGACCCTTCCCAGCATCTGACCTTCGATGCCAACGGCGACGTAGTCGGAATGACTCCCACCGCCAGCCAGACCATCGCCGATTTCGAGTTGAAGCGGAAGTTGCTCAATGACGATCGGAAGTTGTTCATCAACGCGATTCAAGAACAGCTTGACCTGATCGTCGAATTTCACGCACTCAGCGCGCAGCGCGGAGAAGTACTGGCGCGGGAGTTGTTACATCGCGTCAACGATCCACGGAAAACGCCTTATTCCACCGCGCTCACTCAGTTCGTTGCAGTTTCCATATCGACAAGACTTCCGGGTGTTCCGCTTCGAACTTAGCGACCGCCGCCCCTGCCATTTCGTTTTTCCCGAAGAAAAGCCGAAGTATGCTGTAGGCCGTATACCAATTGCCATCTGGTGAGCCAAGTTCTGCAACAATGGTTGGCACTGCGGGCGCATATTGTGTCCCGCCAAGCGCCACAATCGCGAGCTGTTTCACTTCCCAGTGCAGCTGAGCTTGCAAACTCTGCAAAAGCAATGGCGCAACAACCGCACCGAGACGGCCTAACTTTAGAGCGGTTTCAATGTCTGCTGGCGGAATCAACCGACGTAACTCCCGCTCGACCCTCTCCCGCACCTTTACCGGAACAACCGTTGCCGTCTCCAGACACCGTGCCGCCATCACCACCGCCAAGTTGTCCTTCCGCCGCAACAACTCCTGGATCAGCTTCCCCGCATCCACCCCCGACACGCCCGCCGTCAGACAAATCACTTCCTGCCACCATTCTTCTTGATAACGCTCTGGTAGCTTCTTCCAATCTTTAACATACGCCAGCGCCGTCAAATACTCCTGAAACGTCAAATGCGAAAACCCAAAGTAACCCGGCCGCTTCTCCACCAATAAACCACTCCGGTCCCGAATCTCCGCCAGTAGCGCCTTGGCACCCACCCCTGCCGCTCCCAACCGCGGCAAAACGGCCTGAAAAGAAATCACCACCTCACTCTCAGCCATCTCAACCAGTCCCGCATCATGCATCTCCCGAGCCAGCCATGTGAGTAAGTTCCGTTTCGCCAACGCGTCTAACTTACCAACGGTAGATCCCTCCGGAAACTTAGCCCGATCCCACTCATACAATAAAACATCGGTGCACTTATCATAGAGAGTAACTCGATGCTCCGGAATCGATTTCCCCAGGAATCGATGCACAACGCAAAG
>CANIFK010000363.1 GCA_947466555.1 Acidobacteriota bacterium
TGTCCGAAGGTGGCGTTGGGGCTGGCCGGGTAGGTACCGGTGCCGAAGACGCCGTTTCGGGTGAGATTGTTGCGGTGATTGAAGGCGTTGAAGCCTTCGGCGAGGGCTTCCATGCGGAGGCGCTCGGAGAGGGTGAAGTTGCGGCTGAGGCGGAGGTTGACGACGAAGTTATCGTTGCCGATGCCGGCGTTGCGTTCGATGAACGCGCCGTAGACGAGGGGGCGCCCGGTGGTGCCTTGGACGGTGGTGGCGCCGGTGGTGATGTTATACGGGAGTGCGGAATAGTACTGGAGCATGCCGCCGAGCTGGAAGCCGTGGGAGAGCTTTTCCCAGGGCGTGCGGGCGGCGGCGGTGGAGGTTTGCAGGGTGCCGTTGAAGACGACGCGGTGGCGCTGGTCGTCGTCGGAGCGGCCGTAATCGCGCCAGATGTTATAGGGATCGATGGGCGAGCTGAAGAAGAATTCGCCGACGTTGTTCAGGGATTTGGAGTAGGCGTAGGAGATGCGGTAGCTACCCCAATTGGACGGGCGCTGCTGGAAGGAGAGGTGCAGCGCGTTGTATTTTGAATCGGCGAGGGAACTGTATTGACTGTTGTTGGCGAAATTCGGATTGGGGCGGCAGCCATTATTTGTGCCGGCGGCGACACAAGTGGGCACGTTTTGATTGACGGAGACAATTAAGTGGACGCCGCGGAGATACTGGTAGCCGGCCGAGATGGATGATGTGGAAGATAGTTTGTGTTCCACTTCCAGGTTGCGCTGGACCGAATAAGCGTTTTGCATATTCGGATTCATGGTGGTGAAGTTGACGAGGCCTGCGGGCGGCGTGGCGGTGAGGATGTTGGGGAACACCGGGGCGCCGGTCTGCGTGGGCGAGAGGCTGATGCTGAGCTGGCTGGTGCTGGTGATATTCGTCGTATTTCCGCTTGAGAGCAACGCGTTGGCGAGCGCGCGGAGCGGGATGCGGTCGTAGAAGAGGCCCATTCCACCGCGAATCACGGTACGGCGGTTCTGGAACGGGGCCCAGGCGAAGCCGGCGCGCGGGGAGACGTTGTTCTTGTCGGTGTTGATGGTCTTCAATGTCTGGATGTCGTAGCGCAGACCGAAGTTGAGTGTCAGCGAGGGACGGACCTTCCATTCATCTTGCGCGTAGAAGCCGACGTTGGGGCTGGTTTGGGGCACGACGGTGTTGCCGATGGTCTGGGTGAAGCCGGCGTTGTTGTAAGTGCCGGTGAGGAAGTTAGCCAGAGAGGAGAATGCATACCCACCGCGGACGGTGCGGGGGAATGTAATGGTGGTGTCGTTGTACAGGAAATTCACGCCGGCGCGGATGGCGTGGGCGCCCGCCTGGTGGGAGATGTTATCGACGAGTTCGTATAACTGGTTCAGCCGCCCGGTGGGAGAGCCGGAGAGGCGGCCGAAAGTGGCAACGCCAGAGATGGAGACCGATGGGCCGTTCAGATCGGTGGGCAAGGCGAGGAGATCGCTGCTTGTGAACTGGCCGCGGGTTTCGTTGACGGTGCGGGTGGAGAGGGTGTAGATGTTGCTGACGGCGATGGTCTGGTCGGTGTTGTCGAGACCGGCGGAGGCGGAGGCGTCGTTGAGAGCGCCGGCGCCGCGGGAGTTGCGGCTGGTTACGTCGTAGAGGCTGTAGCGGACGCTGAACTGATCTCGGGCGGAGAACTGGTGGTCCAGTTTCGCGAGGCCAGTGGTCATATGGACGGGGTTGGCGTAGTTGCCGGTGGCGATGCGGGCGCCGGGAAAGTTAATGGCATTGAGGCGGTTATTGATGATGGCGACGTTGGCCGGGGAAATTGTAGTTAGTCCGCTTTGGTTGAGCTGGCGCTGTTCGAAGTTACCGAAGTAGAAGGTGCGGTCGGCGACGAGAGGGCCGCCGATGCTGGCGCCGTATTGGGCCTGGGTGAGCGGAAGCTTTGTGTTGGAGAGCGGGTTGGCGGCGTTGAAACGCTGGTTGCGGAGGAAGCCGTAGAGGTCGCCGTGGAGGGTGTTGGTGCCGCTCTTGGTGACGACGTTGATGTAGCCGCCGAGCGCGCGGCCGAGTTCGGCCTGGCCGCCGGAGGTGACCACTTGGAACTCCTGGACGGTGTCGAGGCCGTAGAAGACGCCGCTCAAGCCGGCGGCATCGTCATTGGCGGAGAGCCCGTCGACGATGAAGCTATTGGAGAAGTTGCGCTGGCTGCCGACGGAGATGCCTTGGCCGGGGACGGCGGAGGTTTCGGCGAAGAGCTGGTTGCTGGCGGTATTGGTGGGGGATACGCCGGGGATAAGTAGGGCGAGATCGAGGAAGTTACGGCCGTTGAGGGGCATGTTGCGAACTTCCGTTTGGGAGACGGTGCCGGCAATCTGGCTGCGGGCGGCTTCTAGGACCGTGGCTTCGGCGGAGACGGAGACGTTGGTTTCCGTGGCGCCGACGGTGAGTCCGAACGCGAGTTCGTAGGCGGCGCCGACGGAGGTATTGAGCAGGCGGGTGGAGTTGGCGAAGCCTGCTTTTTGGACCTTGATTTCGTAGGTGCCGACCTTCAAATAAGAGAGGCGGAAGCGGCCTTCGCGGTCTGTTTCCGCGGATAGGGAAACGTTGGTTTCCAACTGGCGGGCGGTGATGGCGGCGCCTTCGACCACGGCGCCGGAGGGGTCAGTTACACGGCCGCTGACACTGGCGTGATGGATCGTTTCCTGGGCAGCGGCAATACCAATAGCAACTAATGCGGCAGTTAGCCGCGAAATGCGAAACATAATTTCTCTCCTGGAGGCAAATAGGTATAGTCCTGCGTCAATTGGCGCAGGGACTGGACGGGGTTATGCCTGGAGAGACGGGGGGCCGCGCTTGCGCCATGCGCGTGCTTCGGCGATTCGCCGTTGGACTTCGGATTGTTGGGCCGGAGCGGGTTCGGCGGCGATGATTTCTATCGTCACCGGGACTGGCGCGGGAACGGCCACGTCACCGGAGACGGGGGCCGATGCGCCGGGTTGGAAGAGCGGACAGGTTGCCGACGGGGTGATACGAACACCGGTGTCGGATTCGGCCATTTGCGCCATCTTTGCGCAGTGATGTTTGCCGTCTCGCCGGCAGCAGGCGGCGATCTTCGATTCCGGTTCGGCGAACAATAGCGGCGTGGTCAGCGTGTAGCTGAACAAAAGGAGCAGAACCGAGGCCGGTATGCGCCGCATTGCCATAGTGTACAGCAGCGTGGCTGGTATATTCTGGGACCGTGCGTAGAATCCTTATTTTCGCGGGGGTGGCGGCCAGCCTGTCCGCGGCTGACGCCGTGAGCTTTCACCGGCAGGTGCGGCCGTTGCTGGAGCAGCGCTGTGGGGCTTGCCACCAGGCTGGGCGTGGCGCGGCGGGCGTTGCGCTGACTTCGTTTGCGGGGGTGAAGGCATCGGTGGCGCGGTTGGTTCCGGCCGTGAGCGGGACTGCGCCCAGGATGCCGAAGTCGGGGGCGGCGTTGACGGCGGACGAGGTGTCGTTGCTGGAACGGTGGATCGCGGGTGGGGCTGTGGATGATACACCGGCGGGTTTCAACGGGTCGACGTGGTGGTCGCTGGCGCCTCTGCGGAAGGTGCCGGTTCCGACGGGTTCTTCCGCGTGGGGGCGGACGCCGATTGATGCGTTTGTCTGGGCGAAGCTGGAGGAGAAGGGTCTGCGGCCGTCGGCGGAGGCGGACCGGCGAACGTTGATTCGGCGGCTTAGTTTTGACTTGCATGGTTTGCCGCCTAGTTACGAAGAGACTTTGGCGTTTGTCAATGACCGCGCGCCGGATGCGTATGAAAAGTTAGTAGATCGGTTGTTGGCGTCTCCGCGGTACGGGGAGCGGTGGGGACGGCACTGGTTGGACGTGGTGCACTATGGCGAATCGCACGGCTACGACAAGGATAAGCCGCGGCGGAATGCATGGCCGTACCGGGATTATGTGATTCGTTCGTTCAATGAAAACAGGCCTTACAAGCGGTTTGTGCAGGAGCAGCTGGCTGGGGATGTGCTGTTTCCGGACGAGCCGGATGGGGTCGTGGCCACGGGCTTTATTGCGGCTGGGCCGTGGGACTTTGTGGGCCATGCAGAGTTGCGTGAGGGGACGACGGATAAAGAGATCACGCGGTTGTTGGATCGCGATGACATGTTAATGACGACGATGTCGGCATTTACGAGTATGACGGCGCACTGCGCGCGGTGCCACGATCATAAGTTCGATCCAATTAAACAGGAAGACTATTACTCGCTCCAGGCTGTATTTGCTGGTGTGGACCGTGCGGAGCGGCCGTATGATACGGATCCGGCGATATACCGGAAGCGGCGGGCGTTGCTGGACGAGCGGCGGGCGGTGATGGTGGAGTTGCAACCGCTTTTGGATAAGGCCGCGGCGGTGACTTCGCCGGAGATCCAGGAGTTGGATAAGCAACTGCGCGTATGGCGGGGGGAGAAGGCCACGGCGAAGGTGGAGGCCGGGAACGCGCAACGCAAGCAGATGGTGCGGGCGTTGCTGGATGCGGCCACGGTGGCTGGAACGGAGCGGTGGGAGGCGGCGTTGGCGGGCGTGGATAAGCGGCTGGGCGAGTTGCCGAAACCGCAGATGGTTTACGCGGCGGCGAACATATTTCCTTTGGGCGGAACGCTTCGATGGCCGATGACACCGCGACCGATTCATGTGCTGGGGCGGGGAAGTGTGCAGGCGCCGGGGAAGCTGGCGGTGCCGGGGGCGTTGTCGGCGGTTGCGAAGTTGGCTCCCCGATTTGAGGGGACGGCCGCGGGGCCCGAGGGCGGGCGGCGGGCGGCGCTGGCGAACTGGATTGTGGATCCGGAGAATATGCTGACGTGGCGGTCGATCGTGAATCGTGTTTGGCATTTTCACTTTGGCGCCGGGTTGGTGGATTCGCCGAATGACTTTGGGCGGATGGGGTCTCTGCCTTCGCACCCAGAGTTGTTGGATTGGTTGGCTGTTCAGTTTCGGGATGGCGGCGGGGATGTGAAAGCGCTGCATAGGCAGATCCTGTTGAGCGCGGTCTATAGGCAAGCGTCGGCGTCCGATCCCGCTAAGTCGAAGTTAGACGCTGGGAATCGTTATTTGTGGCGGATGAACCGATGGCGATTGGATGCTGAGAGCGTTCGGGACGCGAGCCTGCAAGTGGCGGGACGGTTGGACCTGACAGCGGGCGGGCCGTCGGCCGAGCAGTTCTTTTTCAAGGACGATCATTCGCCGGTGTATGACTATACGCGGTTCGATATCGACAGCGCGGAGAGCCGGCGACGGAGCGTGTATCGGTTCCTGGTTCGTAGTGTCCCGGACCCGTTGATGGAGCGTTTGGACTGTCCTGATCCTTCGACGATGACGGCCAAGCGGAACACGACCATTACGGCCATTCAAGCGTTGGCGTTGTTGAACAATCCGTTGCTGGTGAAGCAGGCGGAGTACTTGGCCGGGCGCGCGCGGGCGGCTGGTTCGGCACTGCCGGAGCAGGTCGGCGCGCTGTACCGGATGGCGCTGCAGCGGGCTCCATCGGCGACGGAGTTGCAGTTAGTATCCGGCTACGCGCAGCAGCATGGGTTGGAGAATGCCAGCCGGTTGGTGTTGAACAGTAACGAATTCTTGTTTGTGGATTAATCATGAACCGGCGAAACTTTTTGTGGAATGCGGGCGGCGGACTGGGCGGGATTGCTCTGGCAGACTTAGTGCGGGCGGGCGAAGGGCGTCCGTTGGACCACCCGGCGAAGGCCAAGCGGGTCGTGCAGTTATTCATGTCCGGCGCGGCCAGCCAATGCGACACTTTTGACTATAAGCCGCTACTGATTTCGAAGAATGGTGAGACGTGGGATCCGGGCGAGAAGGTGGAACTGTTCCAAAGCGTGCCGGGAGCGGTGATGAAAAGTCCGTGGGATTGGAAGCAGTACGGGCAGAGTGGGAAGTGGATGAGTTCGTTGGTGCCGCACTTGGGAAGTTGTGTGGACGACATGGCGTTCTTCCCCTCGATGATCTCCAAGTCCAA